>NZ_PINZ01000014.1:0-79201 GCF_002810305.1 Halomonas sp. 141 | reverse complement strand
GAACTGGTGCAGCCCGCCTACCGGAAGAACTCGCTGTGGAGTCCAAGCTACTTTGCGGGAAGTGTCGGAGGCGCCCCCCTGAGCATGGTCAAGCAGTATATTGAGCAACAATCGAGGCCGGGCTAGGGGCGCTCTCGCGCCCCTCGCTATCCATCCTCGCACTAGAAGTACGAGGTTTTCGCGATGTTCGATAAAAAGGCTTACTCCCAACGTTGTCGGGAGTATAGACGGGAAAACAAAAATTTCAAATAAATCAATTATTTGCTAACGATAAGCCTAACAAGAGTGATTCGCGTCATACGGCGTAAGCGAGACTCATGTCGGCTTCGGCCCGCGCCACCTGAACCGCTTCACGGGTCAGCGACTTGGCATAGCAGGCGCATTTGCCGCACTGCGTGCCACAGCCGGTAGCTTCACGCACTTCTCGCCAGCTGCGCGCTCCGTCGCTCACTTGCTGACGAATCTGATGGTCGGTTACTCCTTTGCACACGCATACGTACATAGCGCCACCTCATACAAGACATGAGATGAATGTAAATGATTCGCATACATCTTTTCAAGTAGAAAACACTACTCTTTAGTAGCGATTCTTCTTGAGGCTCTGCTAATGGATAGCTAACCGATTGACGAAAAGCTATTTTTCATCCTTTTCGTCGCTCGAATTTTTTCATTATTTTTATCACTTCTTGGGCAACACCACGGTTTCCGTGCGCGATACGATGTCGGGCCAGCTTCTGCGCTGCCGGTCGAACAGCACCCACCAGTAGCCCAGCCCCAGGGCGGCCAGCGACACCCAGGCCACCGCACAGCGAATCAGGCTCTGCTGCAAGGAGATGGCGTGCCCGTCCAGCGTTTGCACGCGAAGCCGCCAGGCCTGCATCCCCAGCGTCATGCCGCCACGTCGCCAGGCATAGACGAAAAACAGCGTCACGAAGAACACCAGTATCAGCCGTAAGCTCCAGATGTCCAGCGCCGTCGTGCCGATTTCATCCGCCGTCTGGCCCAGCACGAAACGAAAGAACGCCAGATGGGCAACGGTGGCCGCAATCCAGATGGCCAGCACCAGAAAACCGTCGTAAATCATGGCGCCCAGACGGCGTCCTAGCCCCGCAGGCCACACGCTGTCTAACTGGGTGAAGCGTCTTGTATGGGTCACTCTTTCCATCCTCTTTTCAATGCGTATACCCCGCTCAACCGTTGCGGCGCAGGAAGTAGATGCCCACCGCCGCACAGGCCAGGGTGGGCACTAGAACAGCCCAGACCGGCGAAAACCCGAACAGCGTGGAGGCCGGGGCCAGCAGGTCCTGTACGTACTTGAACAGCAGGCCGGTGACCACGCCATAGAAGACCCGCGTCCCTGCCGCCACGGTACGCAGCGGGCCAAACACGAAGGACGCCGCAATCAGTACCAGCGAGCCCATGGTGAGCGGCAGCAGCACCTTCTGCCAGAAGTAGAGCAGCGGCTGGTCGGCCTGAAGCCCCTGGCTCTTGAGGAATTGGGCATAGGCCCAGAGTTCGCTGGGTGCCTGGCTCTGGATATCGCGCAGCAAGCGTTCCAGCTGCGTCGGCGTCAGGTTCGTGTCCCAGGCAGTCGTTGGCTGGTAATCCGATTCGGTCCGCGCATCGTATATCCGGGTCGTGGTGACCTCTTCCAGCACCCAGGCACCCTCTTCCCAGTGCGCGCGCTGCGCATGGGTCGCCTCCACCAGCCGCCGCTCGTCGAAGCGGTAACGGGTCAAATCCAGCACCACGTTGTCGGCACGGATGGCGCCAAAACGGTAGACGCTGTCACCTTCGAACTGCCAGCCGCTGCGACTGGTCAGCATCGCGCCTTCGCCCTGGCGCTGCTCCAGCCGCCAGGCTTCGGCGTACTGTTCGGTGCGCGGGGTCACGAACTCGGCCACCAGCAGCACGACGACGACGACCAGCAGCACCGGCTTCATGACGCCCCATACGATACGCACCAGCGAGCGGCCCGCCGCCCGCATTACGGTCAGCTCGTTACTGGAGGCCATACTCCCCAGGCCAATCAGCGCGCCAATCAGCACCGCTACCGGCGCATACTGATAGAACCGCCAGGGCAGGCGCATGATCAGGTATAACAGCACATCCAGAGCAGTGTAGTCGCCCTGGGTGTCGCTCAAGTCACCGATGTAGGCAATCGTGATATCCAGCCCCAGCAAGACACACTGCACGACGATAATGGCCGCCAGCACGTTGCGGGCAATATAGCGATCCAGTCGGTCAGCCCCCATCAACCCATTCAGCATTAGCGCATTCCTTTCCGTTGCGAGTGCCATAGCAGCAAACAGCCCAAGGCCAGGAACAGGCCATGCACCGGCCACACGCCGATAGCCGCAGGCAGCGAGCCGCCGCCAATGGCATCCACCGCTGCCAGCAACAGGCTAAGATACGCGACATACAGAAACACTGCAGGCAGCAGCTTGGCAAATCGCCCCTGGCGCGGGTTCACCCGAGAAAGCGGCTGTGCCAGCAGGGCCAGCACGAAGACCATCAGCGGCAGGCCTACCCGCCACTGAAACTGCGCCTGGGCGCGGGGGCTTGCGTCGTTCCACAGCTCAAGGGTACTGGCATACTCAAGAGAATCCAGCTCCTGACGGTCTCGGCTCAAACCCAGCCGCAGGGTATAGCGCTCGAAGGTCAGACGTTCGGCATTCAGAAGGCCTGGGGTGACGCCGTAGCGTTCACCGTTTTCCAGCACCAGGAAGCGACTGCCGGTCTCGACGCTGGTTTCCTGGTAGCCCGACCCGGCCCGGGTCACGTAGCTGTGCGGCTGTTCGGCCCCCTGCCGCGCCTGTTCGTGCACCAGCACTTCCTGCATCTGTCGGCCATCGCTGCTGAAATCGGTGATGTACGCGGTACGCCCGCCGCCAAAATCCTGAAAACGTCCGGGGGCCAGTACCGAGACGTCCAGGCGGCTGCGCTGCTCTTCCAGCGTGGTTGCGGTTTGCAAGGCCCCGGTAGGCGTCAGCCACAGGCTACACAGCCCCACCAGCACGGCCACCACGGAGGCGGGCAGCAGCGTCACCCGCAGCAGCCGGGTCGGGCTCATGCCACAGGCCACCATGACGGTGATTTCACTGTTCATGTAGAGCTGGCCATACGCCAGCAGAATGCCGAGGAAAAACGACAGCGGCAGAATCAGCTCCATAAACCCGGGCAAATGGAACACCATCAGGCTGCCCAGAATCGTCACGGGAAAATCGCCCTCGGCCGCATCCGAGAAATAGCGGATGAACCGGCTACCCATGATCACCAGCAGCAGAATGCCTGCCACCGCAGACATGGTCAGTAATACTTCACGAGTTAAGTACCGAAATAATATCAACGTACTCTCCGGCTAGCGGTACAGGTTGCCATGCAATGCGCCCGTGGCTTGGGTACACTATTCATCGAATTGGATACACTGATCACACTGGTCGTAAATGACGGGGCATTATCCCGAATCACTCGTTGCTTGTCTTGTTGGAGACGTCATGGAATTTTCCGTTCAGACCGCAAACCCAGCCAAAGCCGAAACGGCTTGTCTCGTTCTGCCTGTCTACAAGGATAGCGACTTACTCCCCGCTGTCGCCAAACTCGACGATGCCAGCGAGCGGCTGATCGGCCAACTGCTGAGCCGCGGTGACTTCGACGCCGCCCTGGGCAATGTGCAGATGATTCCCTTTGCACCAGGGCTGGGCGCCGAGCGCCTGCTGCTGGTTGGGCTGGGAGAGCGCGGCAAATGCCAGGAAGCCGCTTTCCTCAAGGCACTGGACGCGGCCATGACAGCGCTGGTCAAGCTCCCCATCGATGAAGCCAGCGCTACCTTCACCGACGTGCCGCTGGAAGGCCGCGATGCCAGCTGGAAAGCGCGCAAGACCCTCGAAGCTGCCGAGCGTGCCCTCTACCGCTTCGATCACTTCAAGTTCGCGCCCGCCAAACCACCTACCCTGGCCAAGCTTCACCTGATCGTGACGGACGCCGCCGAAGGCCTGCTGGCCAAACAAGGCGCCGCGTTGGGCTGCGCGATTGGGCAAGGCATCAACGTCACTCGCACCCTGGGCAACCTGCCCGGCAACGTCTGCACGCCCCGCTACCTGGCCGAACAGGCCGAAGCGCTGGGTCGCGAGTCACAAGGTGCGCTGGCCGTCGACATCCTGGACGAGGAAGCGCTGGAAGCGCTGGGCGCTCACTCGCTACTTTCCGTGGGTCGCGGCAGCCGCGAACCCTCGCGCCTGATCGTGATGAAGTATCAAGGCGCCGAGGATGCCGACGAAGCGCCCCACGTGCTGATCGGCAAAGGCATTACCTTCGATACCGGCGGCATCTCGCTCAAGCCCGGCGAAGGCATGGACGAGATGAAATTCGACATGGGCGGCGCCGCCAGCGTGTTCGGCACCGTCAAGGCCGTGCTGGCCATCAGGCCCAAACTCAATGTGGTGTTCATCGTCGCTGCGGCCGAGAACATGCCCGACGGCGCTGCCACCAAGCCGGGCGATATCATCAAGACCCTGAAGGGCTTGAGCGTCGAAGTGCTCAACACCGATGCCGAGGGCCGTCTGGTGCTGTGCGATGCACTCACCTACGCCGAGCGCTTCACGCCGGCCAGCGTCGTGGATATCGCCACGCTGACCGGTGCCTGCATCGTTGCCTTGGGCCATCACGCCACCGGCCTGCTGGCCAATGACGACGACCTGGCCCTCGACCTGCTGGACGCCGGGGAAACCGCCTGGGACCGCGCCTGGCACCTGCCGCTGTGGGACGAGTACCAGGAGCAGCTGGACTCCAACTTTGCCGACCTGGCCAACATTGGTGGCCGCCCAGCAGGCACCATCACGGCGGCCTGCTTCCTGTCGCGCTTCGCCGACCACTTCCCCTGGGCGCACCTGGACATCGCGGGCACAGCCTGGCACTCCGGCAAGCAGAAAGGCGCCACGGGTCGCCCAGTGGGTCTGCTGACCCAATACCTGCTGGACCGTGAAGCCGACGCCCAAGTGGAAAACAGCGGCGACTGACGCCAAAACAGGCCAACAATGGTTGCCTTTCCGTAGCGCAACCGTTAAACCTGACAGCATAAGCGTGTGCCGGGGCTACCTCGGCACACGCGATACCCCATACAACGCTTTTACGCCCTTCGGGGCCTGGCTCTAGCGGAGAGAACACGCCGTGCCCACAGCTTCAGATGCTCAGTTCGACTCACGTTTTGAAACGCTGCCCTCCAACCAGCCGGTGGCCGATGCGATTCGTGACAATATTCTGCAAAACCCAGGATTCGGTAAGCACTTCACCGACCACATGGCCCACGTGCGCTGGACCATCGATGCCGACTGGCACGGCCATCAAGTGCGCCCCTACGGTCCGCTGACCCTGGACCCTGCCGCCTCGGTGCTGCACTACGGCCAGGAAATCTTCGAAGGCATCAAGGCGTACCGTCACGCGGATGGCTCGGTGTGGACCTTCCGTCCCGAGAAGAACGCCGAGCGTTTCCGCCGCAGTGCTCGCCGCCTGGCCCTGCCGGAACTCTCCGATGAAGACTTCCTCGGCTCGCTGAAAGCGCTGCTGGCCCAGGATCACGTCTGGGTGCCCACCCCCGCCAACGACGCCGACGAGTGCAGCCTCTACCTGCGTCCGTTCATGATCGCTTCGGAAGCGTTTCTGGGCGTGCGTCCGGCCCACGAAGTCGATTACTACGTGATTGCGTCGCCCGCGGCGGCCTACTTCAAAGGCGGCATCGAGCCGGTCTCCATCTGGCTCTCTTCCCACTACAAGCGCGCGGCCCCCGGCGGCACCGGCTTTGCCAAGTGTGGCGGCAACTACGCGGCCTCCCTGGCAGCTCAAAAAGAAGCGGCTGCCAATGGCTGTAGCCAGGTGGCGTTTCTGGATGCGGCCGAGAACAAGTGGATCGAAGAGCTGGGCGGCATGAACCTGTTCTTCGTTTACAAGGATGGCCGCATCGTCACACCGCGCCTGACCGACACCATTCTCGAAGGCGTGACCCGCAACTCGATCCTGACCCTGGCCAAGGATGCGGGCCTGACGCCCGAAGAGCGCGCCATCAGCATCGACGAATGGCGCGAAGGCGCGGCCTCCGGCGAGATCACCGAAGTCTTTGCCTGTGGCACCGCCGCCGTGATCACGCCAGTGGGGGAACTGGTGACCGAAAACGAGCGCATCCGCCTGCAGGGTGACGGCAACAACGAAGTAGCCAAGCGCATCCGCAAGACGCTGCTCGACCTTCAGTATGGCCGCAGCGAAGACAAGTACGGCTGGCTGACCCGCCTGGTCTAATCACACCGGGCTTTGCCCCCCCGGCCGCTGCTTGGCCGGGGGGAGCACCGCCAGACTGCTGGAGCCATCCGATGGCGCGTATCGATTTCTATATTCTTCCCGACACCACCCTCGACGCCCGCCTGCAGTTCGCCTGTAAACTGGCAGAGACCATCCATCGCAAAGGCTACCGCCTGCACCTGCACTGCGAAGACAAGGCGCTGGCCGAGCAGGCCGACGACGCCCTGTGGCACTTTCGCGACGACGCCTACCTGCCCCATGCGCTGGAAGACAGCGAGCTGGCGGCCAGCGTGCCCATCACGCTGGGCTGGCAGCGGTTGCCGGTGCCCACGGAAGCGACCGCGCTACTTAATCTGCACCCAGAGATCCCCGAGGGCTTCGAGCACTACGCCCGGGTCGCGGAAATCATCAACCAGCACCAGCAGGTGCTGCTGGCCAAGCGCGCCTGCTGGCAGCGCTACAAGGCGCTGGGGCACGAGGTGGTGCCGCACAAATTAGGCTGAGGAGGCGCTCCGAGCAACTCACCCCCTGCCGTCCTCCCATCATCATTCAATAACAACAACTCCAAGGATAGGACACCCCATGCCGTCAACTGTCCTGGCCCGCTGGCCGCTTGCCGTCATTGTCATTGCTCAGCTCTTTGGCACCTCGCTGTGGTTCAGCATCAACGGCGTTGGCCTGGCGCTGCAGGAAGCGGCGGGACTCAGCGAGCGCGACCTGGGGCTGCTGACCATGGCCGTTCAAGCGGGCTTCATTACCGGCACGCTGGCCATCGCCACCACGGGCCTGGCGGACCGCGTACGGGCCAGCCAGCTGTTTGCCGTCTCGGCCGTGCTGGGCGCCGTGCTCAATGCCGCCTTCATTGGCGTGGTGGAGAGCCTCTCGCTGGCAGCCATGGTACGTTTCATGGTGGGGCTTTGCCTGGCAGGCATCTACCCGCTGGGCATGAAGCTGGTGGTCAGCTGGACACCCCGCCATGCAGGCTCGGCACTGGGGTGGCTGGTCGGCATGCTGACCCTCGGCATTGCCTCGCCGCACCTGCTGCGGGGCGTCACGCTGCATTTGCCCTGGCAGTGGCCGCTGCTGCTCTCCTCGGTGCTGGCGCTGCTGGCCGCGCTGCTGATTCTGCGGCTGGGCACAGGGCCCCACCTGCCTGCCAAGGCCTCGGCAGGCCGCCCTTGGGCAGGGCTTGCCGCCTTCAAACAGAAAGCTTTCCGCGCCGCCTCGCTGGGCTATTTTGGCCACTGCTGGGAACTCTACGCCCTGTGGGCGCTGGTCCCCTTGCTGGTGGCCAGAGAGCTGGAACGGCTCAGCGCCGCCGCCAGCCTTCAGCCGTGGCTCAGCTTTGCCGTGATCGCGCTGGGCCTGCCCGGGTGTGTGCTGGCAGGCCGCTGGAGCCGTCGCATAGGCAGCGCAAAGGTGGCCTTCGTAGCGCTGGCGGTATCCGGCACCCTATGCCTTCTATACCCGCTGCTGGCGGGCCTTTCGCCAGGGTTCCTGCTGGCCCTGCTGGCGCTCTGGGGCATCAGCGTGATTGCCGATTCGGCGCAGTTTTCGGCCCTGGCATCGGCCAGCGCGCCCCCCGAGCGGCTGGGTGCCGCCCTGGCCATGATGAATGCCATCGGCTTTGCGCTGACCATCCCATCCATCGCGCTGGTAACGTCGCTATGGGAAAGCCAGGGGCCCTGGGTGACCTGGTGGCTACTGCCCGGCCCCGTGGTTGGCCTGTTGACCATGCGGGGTTTAAGGACGCATTCTTGATCCGTCAATACACCCCTGACGCCCCCAGGCGAGTCGCGCTATACTTGTCGCCATTTTGCATCCTTGACCTATGAATTCGATACCTCGCTAGGCGGGGCGTCTCTGCTGTGAGTGACTCCATGGATAAGACCTACCAACCCGAACAGATCGAAACCCGCTGGTACGAGCGCTGGGAAGCCGACAATCGCTTCGCGCCATCGGGTCATGGCCAACCCTTCTCGATCATGATTCCGCCGCCCAACGTTACCGGCAGCCTGCACATGGGCCATGCGTTCCAGGACACCATCATGGATACCCTGACGCGCTGGAAACGAATGCAGGGCAACAACACCCTGTGGCAGGTAGGCACCGACCACGCGGGTATCGCCACGCAGATGCTGGTGGAGCGCAAGATTGCCGTAGAAGAAGGCAAGACCCGCCATGACCTTGGCCGGGATGCCTTCATCGACAAGGTGTGGGAGTGGAAGGAGGAGTCTGGCGGCCACATTACCCGCCAGCTGCGCCGCATGGGCGCCAGCGTTGACTGGAGCCGTGAGCGCTTCACCATGGACGATGGCTTCTACAAGGCGGTTCAGGAAGTCTTCGTGCGCCTGCATGAAGAGGGCCTGATCTATCGCGGCAAGCGGCTGGTGAACTGGGACCCCACCCTGCACACCGCCATTTCCGACCTGGAAGTCGAAAACAAGGAGCAGCAGGGCAGCTTCTGGCACTTCCGCTACCCGCTGGCCGATGGCGTCAAAACCGACGACGGCAAGGATTACGTGGTGGTCGCCACTACCCGCCCGGAAACCCTGCTGGGCGACACCGGCGTGGCCGTGAACCCGGAAGACCCGCGCTATGCATCGCTGGTCGGCAAGTTCATCGAACTGCCGCTGGTGGGCCGCCGCATTCCCATCGTGGCCGACGAGCACGCCGACATGGAGAAGGGCTCTGGCTGCGTGAAGATCACCCCGGCCCACGACTTCAACGACTACGAAGTCGGCAAGCGCCAGAACCACCTACTGATCAACGTCTTCACCAAGGATGCCGCCATTCTGGAGCAGGCGGAAATCTTCGACCTGAAAGGTCAACCGCAGCCCGATGAAGATGCCAGCCTGCCGGCCAAGTACGCGGGCCTGGACCGTTTCGAGGCACGCAAGCAGATCGTTGCGGACATGGACGCGCTCGGCCTGCTGGAGCAAGTGGAAAGCGTCAATAACACGCTGCCCTACGGCGACCGCTCCGGCGATGTCATCGAGCCGCTGCTCACCGACCAGTGGTTCGTGGCGGTGGAAAGCCTGGCCAAGCCCGCCATCGCGGCGGTAGAGAATGGCGACATCCAATTCGTGCCCAAAAACTACGAAAACATGTATTTCGCCTGGATGCGCGACCTGCAGGACTGGTGTATCTCCCGCCAGCTGTGGTGGGGCCACCGCATTCCTGCCTGGTACGACGCCGACGGCAATGTGTACGTGGCTCGAACTGAAGAGGAAGCCCGCGAGAAGCATGGCCTCGGCGCTGACGTCGTACTGACCCAGGACGAAGACGTGCTGGACACCTGGTTCAGCTCGGGCCTGTGGACTTTCGCCACCCTGGGCTGGCCGGAAAAAACCCCGGAGCTGGACACCTTCCACCCCTCCAGCGTGCTGGTCACCGGTTTCGACATCATCTTCTTCTGGGTCGCCCGGATGATCATGATGACGCTGAAATTCACCGGCGAAGTCCCCTTCAAGACCGTCTACGTCCACGGCCTGGTGCGCGACGGCCAGGGCCAGAAGATGTCCAAGTCCAAGGGCAACGTGCTCGACCCCATCGACCTGATCGACGGCATCACCCTGGAGGCGCTGCTGGAAAAACGCACCGGCAACATGATGCAGCCCCAGAAAGCCAAGGCGATTGCCAAAGCCACCAAAGAGGAATTTAAAGACGGCATCGAGCCCCACGGCACCGATGCGCTGCGCTTTACCTTCCTTTCACAGGCCACTACCGGGCGCGATATCAAGTTCGACATGAACCGCCTGGATGGCTACCGCAACTTCTGCAACAAGCTGTGGAACGCCTCGCGCTACGTGCTGATGAACGCCGAAGGCGAAGACTGCGGCAACCAGGGTGAGGAAGTGGAGCTCTCGCTGGCTGACCGCTGGATCATTTCCCAGCTGCAGAAAACCGAAGCGCAGGTCACCAAGGCGATGGACGAGTACCGCTTCGACCACGCCTCCCAGGCGCTTTACGAGTTCGTCTGGAACGAGTATTGCGATTGGTATCTCGAGCTTTCCAAGCCGGTGCTGTGGGAAGATGACGTACAGGGAAGTACCAATGCCGCGGGAGACAGGACGTCGGAAGCGGCAGCGCTAGTGAAGCGTAAGCGTGGCACGCGCCGCACCCTGGTGCGGGTGCTCGAAACCATCCTGCGCCTGGCCCACCCGATGATGCCTTACATCTCGGAAGAGATCTGGCAGCGGGTCGCCCCTCTGGCGGGCACCTATGTGGGCGAGGGCGCGTCCATCATGCACCAGGCCTGGCCAGAAGCCGACGAGAGCAAGATTGACGAGCAGGCCACTCGGGATATCGAGTGGCTGAAGGGCGTGATCATCGCGGTGCGCAACATCCGCGCCGAAATGAACATTGCCCCCGGCAAGCCGCTGGACGTGCTGCTGACCAAGGGCCAGCCGGAAGACGCCGAACGCCTGGACCAGAACCGTCGTTTCCTGGCCAAGCTGGCCAAACTGGAAAGCGTCACGTGGCTGGCCAACCCGGATGAAGCGCCGCTCTCGGCTACCCAGCTCGTCGGTGATATGGAAGTGCTGGTGCCCATGGCCGACCTGATCGACAAGGACGCCGAGCTTGCCCGCCTTGCCAAAGAGATCGACAAGCAGGACAAGCTGATTGGCGGCATCGAGAAGAAGCTGGGCAACGATGGCTTCATTGCCAAGGCCCCCGTGGCGGTGGTGGAAAAGGAGCGGGCAAAGCTCGCCGAATTCCAGGCCACCCGGCAGCTGCTGGAAGAGCAGCAGGCCAAGATTGCGGCCATGTAAGGCGACAGCGACGCAGCGGCACCCTCCGGGGTGCCGTTTTTGTTACAGTATCTGGCAACCACTTGGCACCCTGGTGAGCCCCTCTCCCATCAGCGCCACCACGGCTTTCATTGCGCGGAACAATCACGATGTCCACTCTTTCAGCGGCACGCCTGCAGGCGCTGGCAGCCACCTTGCAGCGCGAGGGGATCGACTATCGGTCGCTCTCCCCCATGGCTGACACCGGCCTGGCCCACGACCATGTCTGGATTCACCGCCAGCGGGAAGACTGGGTCGCCAGGCTGCCCAAGCAGAGCCAGATGAACCTGCCACCGCAGGCCAACCTGGACTACCAGGCCGCCTGCTATGCGCGTGCTAGCCAGGGCGGACATACGCCGTGCTTACACCATGTGCTCCCCGCCACCCCAGAGCTACCGCGGGGGGGCGCTGCTGGTCGATGCGATTCACGGGCGTTTGGCAGAACTGCCCGGAGATTTATCGTCCATCGCCGATGCCCTTGCCAGCCTGCACTGCCAACCCCTGCCATGCACGACCGCTCGGGCACCGCTACTGGCCCCTGCCGACCCCTGGCAGGCCATGGTAGCGGAAGTGCATCAACAGGCGAGCTGGTTGGCGAAAGCACAGCTACCCGCCGGGATTGGCCAGCGCATTCAGCAGGAGCTGGATTTACTGCCCCGCACGCTGCCCAATGCCTCACCGACCCTGATCAGTTTTGATACCCATCCCGGCAACTTCCTGGTCACGGATACCGGGCGCGCGATCCTGGTCGATCTGGAAAAATGCCGCTATGGCCTGCCGGGCATCGACCTGGCGCACACGTCGCTCTACACCTCGACGACCTGGGACCTGAATAGCCAAGCGGTGCTCAGCCTGGACGAGGTGGTCGCTTTCTACCGCCGCTGGCAGACGCAGATGTCAACGCAGGGGCAAACCCTGCCGAATGTCGAGACGCTGATGGCCTGTCGACGCGCCACCTGGCTCTGGTCGCTCACCTGGTGTGCCAAGTGGCGCGCTCAGCATCTGCAACGCCAGGATGAACAGCGCCAGGGCGAAGACTGGTCGGCAGAGCTGACCAACGACGCCGTCATCACCCATGTCCGCGACAGGGTAGAGCACTATTTGTCGCCCGCGATCATTGACCACGTGCATGGTGAGCTTCAATGTTTACAAACCGCGCTATAACCGACTGACGTTACGAGGCATTCGATGAAATCACGCTCTGCTTTAGCCACCGCCGTGGCGCTTGCTTTAGCGACCCTGACAACGCCGGTGGTCGCACAGCCCGACCAACAGGAGTGGGAAAGCGTCCTGGCCGATGCCGAAGGCCAGACCGTGTACTGGAACGCCTGGGGTGGCGATGACCGCACCAATCGCTACATCGACTGGGTCGCCGGGCAGATGCGCACCACTTACGGCGTGCGCGTCGAGCACGTCAAGCTCGATGACACCAGCAGCGCCGTGGCTCGGGTGCTGGGAGAAAAGCAGGCGGGGAATCACGACGATGGCAGTATCGACCTGATCTGGATCAACGGTGAGAACTTTGCCGCCATGCGCGCCCAGGACCTGCTGTTCGGCCCTTTTGCCGACTCGCTGCCCCATTTCGCCCTCACCCACCCCGACGACAACCCCGAGGTAGTGACGGACTTCACGCTGCCCACCGAAGGCTATGAATCCCCCTGGGGCAAGGCGCAAATCACCTTCTTCTACGACAGCGCCCACATCGACACGCCTCCCCAGAGCATCGAAGCTTTGCTGGATTGGGCGCAGCAGAATCCCGGTCAGTTCAGCTACCCGCGCATCCCCGATTTCACCGGCAGTACCTTCCTGAAGCAGGCGCTGATCGAACTGACGGAACAAGACGAGGCGCTCTATCAGCCTGTCGAAGACGCGGATTTCGAGGCCATCACGGCTCCGCTGTGGGCCTACCTGGATGCGCTGCACCCCCACCTGTGGCGCAGCGGCCGCAGCTTCCCTGCATCCGGCCCCAATCTGCGCACGCTGATGAGCGATGGCGAGATCAGCCTGGCCTTCTCCTTCTACCCCACCGATGCCGCCGTGGCCGTGATGGAGTACGAGTTGCCGGACAGCGTGCGCAGTTATGTGCTGAAAGGGGGCACCCTGGGCAACGTCCACTTTGTAGCGATTCCCTATAACTCGCCCCACAAGGCGGGCGCCATGGCGTTGGCCAACTTCCTGCTCTCGCCGGAGGCGCAAGCGCAGAAGCAGTCGCTGAGCATGTGGGGCGACCGCAGCGTGCTGGCCATCGACCAGCTCAGCGATGCGCAACAGGCGCTGTTCGAGGAGGGCGACCACCATCCTTCGGCCCTGCCTGCCGACGCTCTCTCCAATACCCTCGCCGAGCCCCACCCCAGTTGGATGACCGCCCTGCAAGCCGCCTGGCTCGAGCGCTACGGCGTCAACTAAGCATGGCCTTTCGTTCATGATGCTGCGGCTGGCGCCCATTACCCTCGTGGCGCTGCTGGTCCTGCCGGTGACGGCAGGGCTGGCCATGGTGGTGCTGCCCGCCTTTGGCTATCTGCCGGTCATTGGTCGCGAGCAGCTGAGCCTCGCCCCCTGGCAGCAGCTAATGGCCCAGCCGGGGCTGGGCCGCTCGGTGCTGGTCAGCCTGTTCAGCGGCCTGGCCAGCACTGCCCTGGCGCTGCTGGTGGTGGTGCTGTTTCTGGCCGCCAGCCAGGGCACCTGGCTGGACCGCAGCCTGCGACGGTGTGTGTCGCCACTGCTGTCGATTCCCCATGCGGCGGTGGCCTTTGGTTTTGCCTTCCTGATCGCCCCGTCCGGCCTGACGGCGCGGCTCTTTTCGCCCTGGCTGACCGGCTGGGAGAGCCCGCCTGACGCGCTAGTGGTCAATGACCCCTGGGGGGTGGCCTTGACCCTTGGCCTGGTGCTCAAGGAAGCGCCCTTCCTACTACTGATGAGCCTGGCAGCGCTGCCCCAGCTGCAGCCCGAAAAGCGGCTTCGGCTTGCCCGGTCGCTGGGCTATACCCCGGTAATCGGCTGGCTGAAGGTGGTGCTGCCCTCGCTCTACCCGCTGATTCGGCTGCCGGTCTACGCGGTGATCGCCTACGCTACCTCGGTAGTGGATATGGCGCTGATTCTGGGCCCGCGCCTGCCGCCGACCCTCAGCGTGTCGATTCTGGGCTGGCTCAACGACCCGGACATCACCCGCCGCCTGATGGCCTCTGCCGCGGCCGTGCTGCAACTGGGGGTCACGGTGCTGGCCCTGCTGCTTTGGTGGCTCATGGAGCAGGGTGTGCGCTGGTCAAGCCGGGGCTGGCTCGTCAACGGCAGCCGCCAGCGCGGCGCCACGGCAGTGAAGATTGCGGGCCGAGGCGGCCTGACCCTGGTAACCGTCGCCGCCCTGGCGGCCCTGGCGGGGCTGGCGCTGTTTTCGGTGGCCGGTTTCTGGCGCTTTCCTGAGCTGTTTCCGCAAGTGTTGACCCTGGACCACTGGCAGCGCAGCGCCCCTCAGCTCGCAGGTCCCCTGCGGACGACCCTGGCCATTGCGGTGGTCTCCACGGGGGTGGCGGCGCTATTGGTGGTGGCGGCGCTGGAGCATGAGCAGCGCCAGCAGATTCGTCCTTCCCGTGCCCTGTGGCTGCTGTACTTGCCGTTACTGGTGCCGCAGATTGCGTTTCTGTTTGGCTTGATCGTAGCGGCGGAAAGCCTCGGGATTCGCCCGCAGCTGGCATTGGTGATGGCGGGCCATTTGCTGTTCGTGCTGCCCTATCTTTACCTGTCGTTGGCGGAAGCCTATCGCCAGCTCGACCCGCGCTGGATTCACATGGCACAGTCGCTGGGCGTCACGCCCAACCTCGCGTTTTGGCGGGTGCGGTTGCCGCTGCTGCTCGCCCCGCTGCTGACGTCGCTGGCCGTCGGGTTGGCCGTGAGCATCAGCCAGTACCTGCCCACGCAGCTGCTGGGGGCGGGCAGGGTTTCCACCGTGACCACTGAGGCGGTCGCCCTCGCATCCGGCGGCAATCGCCGTTTGATTGGCGTCTGGGCGCTGGTGCAGGCCGTTCTGCCGCTGGCGGGTTTCATGCTGGCGCTGGCGATCCCCCGCTGGCTGGGAGCGCCCCGCAGCGTCTCATCCAACGAAGGAGCCCGGTAATGAACACAGCTCGACATGCCCTGACCCTGGAGCAGGTGCGCATTTTCCTGGCTGAGCGCGAACTGCTCCACATCGAAGCCACCATCGCCCCCGGCGACGTGCTGACCGTCATGGGGCCTTCCGGCTCGGGCAAATCGACCCTGCTGGCCTTGCTGGCCGGTTTTCTCGCCGCCCCCTTTCGTGCCGAAGGCCGTCTATGGCTGGGCGAGCGCGAGCTCTCCCCCCTGCCAGCAGAGCGGCGTGGCATCGGCCTGCTGTTTCAGGACCCGCTGCTGTTCCCCCACCTTAGCGTGGCGGGCAACCTGCGCTTTGGCCTGCCCAAGCGCAGCCCGCAACCCCAGGCACAGGTGGCCCATGCGCTGGCTCAGGTCGGGCTGGCCGGTTACGAAGCGCGTGACCCGACCACCCTTTCCGGCGGGCAGCAAGCCCGGGTCGCGCTGATGCGCTTGCTGCTCTCCCAGCCCCGGGCCGTATTGCTGGACGAGCCGTTTTCCAAACTGGACACGGCGCTGCGCCAGGAAATGCGTGCGCTGGTGTTCGGGCAGCTCCGCGACGCCGGGCTACCAACCCTGCTGGTCACCCACGACGAGGCCGACGCCTCGGCAGCGGGAGGCGACGTGCTTGTCCTCGACTGACCACGGCCCCGGGCTTCCCAGGGTGACGCTCATCATCCCGATGCTTAATGAAGCGGTGAGCATTCACGCCACGCTGATGCGCCTGCAACCGCTACGCTCGCAAGGCGTCGAAGTGCTGGTGGTGGATGGCGGCAGTCGCGACGCCAGCGTGGCACTCACCACCCCGCTGGCCGACGCGGTGCTCGAAAGCCCGCCGGGCAGAGCGCGGCAGATGAACCTGGGCGCCCGGCAGGCGCGAGCGCCCCTGCTACTGTTCCTGCACGCCGATACCCACCTGCCCTGGGGCCATGAAACCCGGGCCATCGATGCGCTTTGCCAGGCGCTGCTGCACCGCCACTGGGGGCGCTTTGACATTCGTCTGGCAGGGCAAAGCCGCTGGCTGCCGCTCGTCGCCGCGCTGATGAACCGACGCTCTCGGCTCAGCGGCATCGCCACCGGCGACCAGGGGCTGTTCGTGCGTCGTGAGACGTTTTTTGCGCTGGGCGGCTTTCCCGACCAGCCGCTGATGGAAGATATCGAACTCAGCAAGCGCCTGAAGGCGTACTCACCGCCCGCCTGTCTGCCCCATAAAGTGGTAAGCTCGGGCAGGCGCTGGGACCAGCAGGGCGCCTGGACAACCATCTGCCTGATGTGGCGGCTGCGCTACCGCTACTGGCGTGGCGTCAGTGCCACGCAACTGGCCAAGGAGTACCGTGATGCCCGTTGACTCACTGTCTGCCCACTTGCATCTGTTGGCCAAGGCCCCACTGCCCGGCCATGCCAAGACCCGGCTAATCCCTGCTCTGGGCCCTCAGGGGGCCGCCGATGCTCATGCCACCATGGTGCGCCACTGTGTGGCCACGGCCTGCGAGGCCCTGGGGGCGAGCCAGGTCACGCTCTGGACCTCGCTGGAGCATAATCACCCGCTGTTTCTGGAGCTGCAGGCGCAGCATGGCATTGCCCTGGCGGCCCAGCAGCCTGGCGACGTGGGCATGCGCGTTCGCCGGGCACTGAATCACACGTCAGGCTACCCGGCCATGGTCATGGGCACCGACTGTCCCAGCATCAGCGTGGCCATGCTGCGACGCTGCCGAGCAGCCCTGGCCACCTTTGATGTGGTCATTTTGCCCGCCGAAGATGGCGGCTACGGGCTGATTGGCAGCCACCAGGACTACCCCGAGCTGTTCACGGCGATTCCCTGGGGCTCCGAGCAGGTGCTGAGCGTAACCCGCGAACGCCTTGCCGCGTTGGGCCTGGAGGCCGCCTACCCCGACACCATGTGGGACATCGACCGCCCCGAAGACTGGTTTCGCTGGCAACAACTTCATCAAGCGAGTGTGTAAGGCATTCTCGCGTATCGTCACTGACCATCACCTCTTCCTCTCCCGGAGCCTGCCATGAATCGTCAGCGCCTGCTGCTCATCACCCTGCTGCTGTTGGCCATACTGGGCTTTTACGTCAGTGGCGCCCACACCTTCTTTACCCTAGAGACCTTGCAGGCCTACCGCAGCCAGTTTCAGGCCGCGTTCCAGCAGTCTCCCTGGCAAGTGGCGGGTCTGTTCTTCGCGGTGTATGTGGTGATGACGGCGCTCTCCTTGCCCGGTGCGGCCTTGTTGACGCTACTGGGCGGGGCACTGTTTGGCCTGGGCTGGGGGCTGCTGATCATCTCCTTTGCCAGCACCCTGGGGGCCACCCTGGCGTTCCTGCTCTCGCGCTTCTTGTTTCGTGGGCCGATTGAAAAGCGCTTTCCCCGCCAGTTCGAGACGGTCAACCGGGGCGTGGAGAAGGACGGCGCGTTCTATCTGTTCACGCTGCGCCTGGTGCCGATCTTCCCGTTTTTCATGATCAATCTGGTCATGGGACTCACGCGGATCAAGCTCACCACGTTTTACTGGGTGAGCCAGCTGGGCATGCTGCCGGGCACGGCCGTCTACGTCAACGCGGGCGGCCAGCTGGGTGAGCTGGAGAGCCTGGGGGGGATCGTCTCGCCGGGGCTGCTGGCTTCGTTTGCACTGCTGGCGGTGTTTCCTTGGCTGGCCCGGCGTATTGCCGCCGCCGTGCAAACACGCAAGGTTTACCAGGACTTTACCCGGCCTGCACGCTTCGATTACGACATCGTGGTGATCGGCGGTGGCTCGGCGGGGCTGGTCACCAGCTACATCGCCAGCGCCGTCAACGCCAAGGTAGCCCTCGTTGAAAAGCACAAGATGGGCGGCGACTGCCTGAATACCGGCTGCGTGCCTTCCAAAGCGTTGATACGGGCGGCACGGGCGGCCCACGAGATTCGCACCGCCCATCGGTTTGGCGTCAGCGCCAGTGCCCCCGAGGTGGACTTTGCCAAAGTGATGGGCCATGTCCATCAAGCCATTGCCGACATCGAGCCCCACGACAGCGTCGAGCGCTATACCGGGCTGGGGGTCACGGTGTATCAGGACCACGCCCAGCTCGTCACGCCCTGGCAAGTTCGCGTGGGGAATACCACGCTCACCGCGCGCCATATCGTGCTGGCCACGGGGGCTCGCCCACGGGTGCCGCCGCTGCCCGGCATCGAGCACGCGCCACTGCTCACCTCGGAAAACCTGTGGTCGCTCACCGAGCTGCCCAAGCGCCTGGTGGTGCTGGGCGGCGGCGCCATTGGCTGCGAACTCAGCCAAAGCTTTGCTCGGCTGGGCAGTCAGGTCACCCTGGTTGAAGGTGCGCCCCAGCTGTTGGGCCGTGAAGATAGCGAGGTAGGCGAGCATGTGGCAGGCACGCTCTCCGGGGAAGGCGTGACGGTGATGACGGGCGCCACTGCGCTGGAAGTCAGCCAGGCAGACGGTGCACACCAGCTCGTCATCGAGCACCAGGGGGAACGCTTGACGCTGGCGTTCGATTATTTGCTGGTCAGCGCGGGGCGTCAGGCCAACGTGGAAGGCCTGGGGCTGGAAACACTGGGCATCAGTACGACCCAGGTCGGCACCCTGGCCCTCAATGAGCGGCTGCAAACCCGGGTGCCCAACATCTGGGCCTGCGGTGATCTGGCAGGCCCCTATCAGCTGACCCATGCGGCGGCGCATCAGGCCTGGCACGCCGCCGTCAACGCCCTGTTTGGCGAGCTGAAAAGCTTCGCCGTGGATTACCGTTTCATGCCCGCCGTGACCTACGTACAGCCGGAGGTGGCGCGGGTGGGGCTGAATGAAAAAGAGGCCACCGCCAAAGGCATTGCCTACGAAGTGACCCGCTACGCCATGCGCGACAGCGACCGCGCCATTGCCGAAGGTGCCACCGACGGCTTCATCAAGGTGCTGACCGTGCCCGGCAAGGACAAGATTCTGGGCGCCACCATCGTGGCGGAAAACGCTGGCGAGTGGCTGGGCGAATTCACCCTGGCCATGAAACACGGGTTGGGGCTGAACAAGCTGCTCGGCACCATTCACCCCTACCCCACCCTGGGCGAAGCGGCCAAGGCCACCGCAGGCGTATGGAAGAACGCGCACAAACCCGAGCGTGTGCTGGCCTGGTTGAACCGCTACTTTCACTGGCGCCGTGGCGAATGACCACCGCGGGCAGGGGCGCTTGGGTGCGATGGATCAGGGGGGTTGTGGGTCGTTTACGAAGTTTTCCATGATGTCGCGCACCAGTTTCCGCTGTGCCTGGGGTAACTGGCGATACAGGGCCAACAGCCTCAGTTCATCGGCATCGGGGGATACCTGCCAGGCGGCGGCAGGCTCCTTGACACCCACCACCTCAGCCGCGCCGTAACGCAAATAGTGCGGAGAGACGGACAACCACTGGGCCAGAACCAGCAGCTTTTCCTGGCTTGGAAACGAGTCTCCCCGCAACCAGCGCCTGACCGCCTGGAAGGTGATGGGTTTTCCCCAATAGCGCAGATTGAATTCACGCTCCAGAACGGAGGGTCGGGCTTCGTACCCTGCCGCTTGCATGGCGGCTATCAAACGCTCGGCAAACATGCTTTTTTCATTCATGCCGCCAATGTGAAGTGATTCTTCAATAAGAGTTGAATAACGGTTAACCTTCTGATTGAATCATTACTTCAATTCCGAATTAAACTAAACCGTGCACACGCAAGACGGCCGCTAGCGCGCCAGGAGTCTGCCAGGATGAGCCAGACGCCTTATCTTCCCGAACCGAGTTATCTGCACCGGGCGTTATCGACCCTTGGTTCGGCACCCGACCCGGATACGCTGCTGAAGGGGCTGGCCAGCACGCTGTACCATATCAACCGTCAGCAGCCCATCGCCCTGTACCGTCTTCACGACGCCAAAGCCCTGCACCTGACCTACTATCTTTCGCCTGCTGGCCAACAGGCAGCCCCCCATGCGCTGCGGCTCATCACCTCGCTCGCCTCTTTGTCCACGCTCGGGCTGGACTATCGCGACATCCAAGGCGAGTTCGGCATTTGGGGCTATGTGGCTTATCCAACGCCGGATACTCATGAGCAAACCCAGTGGCTGACGCTCTTCATCGACCTTGCCAGCCAGCGCCTGCGTCTTTTGAAGGCCGCCAATGCAACGGAGAGGCGTATACGCCTGAGGCGGCGAAGACGCTCCATTCTCAAAGACATGCAGCACACATGCAGTATCGAGCATCTCGTTCAACGTCACGGACAAAGCTGGTGTCGCATCTTTCAAGCGGTCGGCATAGCGCTCTATTATCAGGAAGAGCTGGCCTGCTTTGGCCAGTGCCCCCCTGAGCGCCAGCTTCTAGCGGCCATCACGTCCCTGGCAGCACCGCTGGACGACACGGAGGCCATCGAGCTTGATGGCGAGTGCGCGGGCGGGATTGCCGTCAGTGTTCATGTTGCTGACGCACAGCCAGCGTGGCTGATGCTGTTTCGTCGTCGTCACGCCGTGCCACTGCTGCCCGAACTGAGCTGCCCGCATACTCCTGTCGGCTACTGGCTCGCATCCGAGATCAACAGCCTTGCCGAGCTGGCCGATGACTTGACCTCGGTCATCACGGCCATCGAAATCGCCAATCTCAACCAGCAGCTCGTCGCCACGAATCAATGGCTGGAAACCCTGGCGCACAAGGACGCCCTTACCCAGTGCTGGAACCGTTACTATACCGAACTGGTGCTCGACAGTATCGACCCGACCCACACCACCATGGCGCTCATTCTGTTCGACATCGACGATTTCAAGCGCATCAATGACACTCATGGGCATGCGGTAGGCGATGATGTGTTGCGCGATCTGGTCGGCGTGGTAGAGAGAGTCTTGCGCCAAGGAGACCACCTTGGCCGCTGGGGCGGCGAAGAGTTCATGATTCTGGCCAGGGAGCTCGACCATGAGGGCACCTTGCAGTTTGCCAACCGCGTACGGCTAGCCGTCGCAAACGTCCGCTTCGCCGTGGCGGCGCCGGTCTCGATCAGTATGGGAGCCACGCTGCTACACGCCCATGAATCGCCTCGGCAATGGCTTGAACGCGCCGACCAGGGCCTCTATCTTGCCAAGCAGGCTGGCAAGAACCGGTGCGTTCTTTGCCCTTGACGCTGCCCTGCAGCCTTCGACACAAGAGTATCCCCGATGCCCCCACCCAAGCGGCTATTGCTGGTCGGCGCAGGCCACGCCCACGCCTTCGTGCTGGAAGCGTTTGCCCAGCGCCCGGACCCGACGATATCGCTCACGGTGGTCAGCGATAGTCCACTGGCCGCCTATTCCGGTGGCGTGCCTGCCTGGCTTGCGGGGGAGTGCACGCTGCGCGACACCCAGCTGGACATCGCCGCGCTCTGCCAGCGGGCGGGGGCTCGTCTCATCACCTCACCGGCCGTGGCCCTGTGCCCCACGAAACGCCAGGTCACTCTGCAGGACGGCCATGTGGTGGCCTTCGACGTGGCCTCGCTCAACGTGGGCGCAACTCTCCAGCCGCCTCAGCACGCCGAAAACGCTGAGCGCACGCAGCCCGCCCTGCTGGCCATGCGGCCACTCGGTTCTCTGCACCATCGCTGGCAGGCGCTGTTGGAGGATATCGACCAGTTGCCTCCCGGCACACGGCAGAACGTGGTGAGCGTGGGGGGCGGTGCGGCGGGCTGTGAAACCCTGATGAGCGTACTGGCACAGCTGCGCCAACGGCGTCCCGACGTGGCATGGAAAGGCGCCATCATCAGCGCGTCCCCCTCGCTGCTGCCTGGCGCTGGCTGGCTACCGCGCAGGCTGGTACTGCGCGCACTTCAACGGGCCGATATTGCCGTACACGCGGGATTACGGGGCAGTGCATTAGTGGCGGGCGGCGTGCATACGCAAGCAGGCCAGCGTATCGACGCCGACATCGTGCTCTGGGCCACCGGCGCCGTGGGCCAGCCTTGGCTCGAGAAAACCGCGCTGCCACGCAACGAACGGGGGTTCATCAGCGTGAACACGACCCTCGAAGTCACAGGCCACTCGGGGATATTTGCGGCGGGAGACTGTGCAGCTTTCGGCCAGCACACGCCGCCACTGCCCAAGGCCGGCGTGTACGCAGTGCGTATGGGGCCCGTGTTGGCCGACAACCTGCGAGCCGCCTGCTACGGCGCCCCGCTGGCCACCTGGGAGCCCCCCAGGCGAGTGCTGGCACTGATTGGCACAGGGGACGGTCGCGCCATTGCCAGTCGAGGCGCCATCGGTTTTTCAGGCCGCTGGGTATGGGAATGGAAAAAGCGGATCGATGCGCGCTTCGTTGCCCGCTTCAATCCGCCTTTCACACATTAAAACCGTTCCTGCCGCTGCTAGCCGTTGGCTTTGCGCCAGCCGCCCAGCACCCGGCTATCCGGGCCGAAGAACACCAGCCGATCATGGTCGATCAGGTAGCGGTAGGCGGTATCCAGCATGTCCGTGACCCGCTTGGCATCTTCCATGTTCGGGCAGGCCATGCGGGTGGATGCCAACTCGCTGAACTCGATGCGCTGACTCTCCCCCAGACTAACGGTGCCGGTAAACTGGTTGCAGCCATCCGAACCACTCACCTTGCCATCGCGCCCAATGCGGAAAAATGGCGTACTGGGCATCGACAAACGCTCATCGGTCCCCACCAGCAGCAGGTTCCAGCGCTGCTCGACGACCGGCCCCGACAGTTCACCACGGGGGGGCGCATCCACTCGCTCCTGCTGCGGTGAGCTACCACAGGCCGCCACCAGTAGCGCCAGACTCAGCCCCATCAACGTATTACGATAGTGTGCTTTCACCTTGCGTGTGCTCCTGCTCATTCACCAGCTGCCGCTGTTTTCCATGGATGCCCAAGGCTCTTGCGGTGCCAGGGCATCGCCTTTTTGCAGCAGTTCGATGGAGATGCCATCCGGCGACTTCACGAACGCCATATAGCCGTCCCGAGGCGGACGATTGATGGTGACGCCATTGTCCTGCAGCTTCTGGCACAGGTCGTAGATGTTCTCGACACGGTAAGCCAGGTGACCGAAATTGCGCCCGCCGGTGTACTCCTCGGGGTCCCAGTTGTAGGTCAGTTCCAGCTCGGGTGCCGTCAGGCGCTCCGAGCGAGCTTCATCGTCCGGCGCGGCCAGGAATATCAGCGTAAAACGCCCTTTCTCGTTCTCTTTACGGCGTACTTCCTTGAGGCCTAGCAGATCGCAGTAGAAGTGCAGCGAAGCATCCAGGTCCTGGACGCGCACCATGGTATGTAGAAATTGCATTGAGTCGTCTCTCTCTGGTCAAGTGCAGCGCCAGTGGGTCAGCGCTAACCCTTTGCTATGGTTGAAGATACTCGCTAAAGATAGCAGGCGGACGCGCATCGTGGGTGAATCCGAGCACCGCGTAGTCGTCTACCCTGCCGGTTTCCATGCCCGGTGAACCATGCGGCATACCGGGTACGGCCAGGCCAGCAATGGCCGGGCGCTCCTCCAGCAGGCGCTGAATGTCAGCCGCTGGCACGTGGCCCTCGATGACATAGCCCTCTACCAGCGCCGTATGACAGGACGCCAGCTCAGGGGTAACGCCATGCTCTATCTTGATGGTGCGCACACCATCATGGCGGTGGTGGTCGACCTCGAAGCCAGCCTCTTCCAGGTGGCTTACCCAGTCGCTGCAACAGCCGCAGTGGGGGTCACTGTGTACCTCGATCACGGGAGCGGCCTGTGCAAACGACAACGATACCGCCAGCCCTGCTATCATCGACAGCGGCATTATTAGACGTTTTTTCGACATTTCATCACCATCACTGAAGATCTGTATAATACTAACACCATCACGCGATAGACGGGACGACCCCGGGAGGCATCAGTGGATTCGATTACACAGGCGGCGTTGGGTGCCGCTGTGGGCGGCGCAATATTGGGGCGCCGCTGGGGCCGCAAGGCCATCGTGGTGGGCGCACTACTCGGCACACTGCCCGACCTGGACGTAGTGCTGGACTACGGCGATGCCGTGGCCAATGTCACCGAGCACCGTGGCTTCAGCCATTCGCTGTTCGTCCTGACGGGGCTGGGTACTCTGCTGGCTCTCCTGACCGCCTACCGCTGGCCCGCCACGCAGCAGCGCCCCGTTCACCTGCGCCACTGGTGGTGGTTCTACGTCCTCTGCCTGACCACCCACCCACTGCTGGACGCCCTGACCACCTACGGCACCCAACTGTTCTGGCCGCTGGACGTGCCCCCGGCTGCGTGGCCGATCGTGTTCATTATCGATCCGCTTTATACACTGCCCCTGCTGCTGGCCTTGATCATTGGCGCCTCGACCCACAAGGTGCAAAAAGCGTGTCGCGTGGGCCTGGCGGTGTCCAGCGCCTACTTGCTGCTGGCCGCCGGCGCCAAGTGGCACGTCGAGCAGCGCCTGGCCCCCGCCCTGGCTGAGGCCAACCTGCAGCAGGCGCCGGTAATCGTGCAGCCCACCCCCTTCAATATTGCCCTATGGCGCGCCACGATCATTGACGACGATCACTACTACGAAAGCTTGATCAGCGTGTTCGACCGCCAGCGCACACCCACGCTGGAGCCCTTGCGGCGTAACGTGGCACTGGAAAGCGCGGCCCTTGGCAACCCCAAAGGGGAGCGCCTGGCCTGGTTCACGGGGCCATTCCTGCGCTACGAGATCCGCCAGATCGATGGCGTCGATACGCTAATCGCCACCGACATTCGTCTCGGGTTCCCCGGCTTTCACCCCTTCAACTTCACCCTGGCCACCCGGGAAGATGAGCGCTGGGTACCGCTGGAGGTCAGCGAGCAGGTCAGCACTCCACGCGGGCTGGAGCTGGAAACCCTGGCGCGCCTGGCGTCACGGGCAGGCGGCGATATTTCGGCACTCTGCGCCACTGACTTCGTCGACCCTCAATGGCGCACCGAGCCGTTTCTTTATCGCTGCTGACCCCGCATAAAGGGAAGTTCAGAGTTGTGGTCAGGGCGCAATGCCCTGGCCACACCCCTTGTACTGTTCGCCGCCGATACTGACCGTGACACGGGCAGGGTACGGCTGGCCTTTCATGTCGTCAAAACAGGCCCCTGACTCGATCCTTACCCGGAAAAACGACTCGGCATCGGCGTTTTCGATCACCACACGACCCGCGGCGTTATCCATGACGCTGACCATATAAGGCAGCGTGCTCGTTTCATTGCCGTACTGCGTGGTCCAGGTCATGACCGGTGCGTCATGGGCCAGCTCGATACTCCAGCCGGGCTCGTTGCCTCGCGCCAGGAACATGACGCCCGGATGTGCCGCACGGGTGGCCGCAGCGCGTGCCAACCCCTGCTGGCACTGCAACTGGCCCCGCGGCGTCTCTACCTGGGCCTGCTCGCCACGGTTCCAGAAACTGATCTCGCCATCCTGATAACGCGCACCACTGGCCACCACGGCCTGCGGCAAACGCCAGGCACCGTGCAGCGACCACAAGCGCAATTCGTCGCCATTCAAGGCGGTGACCAGATCCTGATGAGCCGGCTGGCAATGCCAGGCCTGGAACTGCTCCGCACTGCCGGGAAACAGTGCAGAAGGCAACAAGGGCGCGGTGCTATGCACCG
The DNA here is from genome assembly GCF_002810305.1 of Halomonas sp. 141. Taxonomy (NCBI): domain Bacteria; kingdom Pseudomonadati; phylum Pseudomonadota; class Gammaproteobacteria; order Oceanospirillales; family Halomonadaceae; genus Halomonas; species Halomonas sp. 141. Next base: position 53,452 of record NZ_PINZ01000014.1, on the reverse strand, counting down.
TGGTGCGGGTGGGGGTATCCGCCGCAGGTGGGGTGCTAGCACAGCCTGCCAGCAGGGCCACCGAGGCCATGGCCAACAGCGGACGAAAGGTAATGGGCTTGGCGATCATGAGGCAGGTTCCCGTTATGACGGTTTGAAGGCGCTGAGATCGTGCGGATCGAAAGACGTTACCTCTGCGGGCAAACCGAGCGCTTCGCGCCGGACCTTGACCTGCATTTTTTCGGCCAGCCGCTCGGCATCGTCATCGGTGGTGCGGCCGTTCAGCTCGGCCAGTTGCGACATGCCCTGGTGATAAAAGGTCAGGATATCCAGCGCCAGGCGATTGTCCTCTTCTACCCCACGACGCAGCGGCTGCAGATAGCTGCTGATGCGCGACAGGTGATGCTTGAGCTGCCAGACATAGCGCATCTCCACCATCCAGGGCCGCTCACGCAGGGCCGCAAACATGGCGCTGGTCGCCAGCAGGCCCAGCAGCACCCCGAGGGCATTCAGCCAGAAGCTGCTGCCGAAAGTCGCGGTCAGCAGCATGGAGAACAGCAGGCCGAACACCACCAGCTGCCCTGCCATGATGATGCTGATGATGCGCGCCTTGCGCCGATAGGTATCTGGATCGTGGTGCTCAAGGGTAAAGGCCATGGCCAACCTCGTTATCGAAAGGAACCTCTTATGATACGGGGCTGACCAGGTCAGTCAACGCGCTCAGGCCAGCTGTTCGGCGGCGCTCTTCAGCAGCCGCTCGGTGGTCTCCCAACCCACGCAGGCATCGGTGACCGAGACGCCATAGCGCAGTTGGCCCGGGCTCAGCGGCTGCTTGCCTTCGACCAGATGGCTCTCCAGCATCAGCGCGACCAGGCGGGCCTCGCCTGCCTGGCGCTGCGCCAGTACCTCCCGCATGACCTCGCTTTGCCGACGATGATCCTTGCGGGCGTTGGCATGGCTGCAGTCCACCATCAGGCGCGGGTTCTGCCCCGCACGTTGCAGCGTGTCGATGGCCGCCTGCACGTGGTGGGCCTGATAATTGGGCTCGCCGTGCCCGCCGCGCAACACCACATGGGTGTGCGGGTTACCGGCGGTTTCCTGCATGATGGGGCGCCCCTGGCGGTCCATGGCAAACCGCTGATGGGCGTGCGCCGCAGCCTGCATGGCGTCGATGGCCACCTGCACATCGCCACTAGTGGCGTTCTTGAAACCCACCGCGGCGGTCAGGTCACTGGCCAGCTCCCGGTGCAGCTGGGACTCCGTGGTCCGCGCGCCAATCGCCACCCAGCTCAGCAGGTCATCCAGGTAAGGCGCCAGCATGGGCTGCAACAGCTCGGTCGCCACCGGCAAACCGCGAGAGGCCACCGCATGCATCAACTCCCGCGACAGGGCAATTCCATGAGGCATGTCACCGCTGCCATCCAGGTGCGGGTCGTAGGCCAGTCCCTTCCAGCCCACCGTGGTACGCGGCTTCTCCACGTAGACACGCATGACCGGCAGGATATGCTGGCCAATGTCCTCGCTGAGCGCCGCCAGGCGGTCGGCATACTCCAGTGCGGCATCCGGGTCGTGAATGGAGCAAGGCCCGACCACCACCAGCAGGCGGTCATCCTGGCCATTCAAAATACGCTGCACTGCACGCTGCTGCTCGGCAATCTGTACGGCCAACGGGGCACTGATGGCAATGCGCTGGCGCAGCTCAGCGGGCAACGGCAAGGGCGTGGAGGACAAGGAGACGTGGTCGTCTGCCAGGGGCGTGCATTGGGGGGCAATAGGGGCATTCATGGGTCAACTCTCCGAGATCGTGGGACACAGCGCTAAACATCGCAATCCTTCCTTGCCACCCAGGCAAGCACGATCGGAGGTGGCAGCTTGCACCGACCGCGCGTCACTAAATCGCCAGCCATAGCCATAGCCGATATAACGGAAGGCCTGGGGGCTAACGATTGCGCGGTTGCGGTAAGACATGGTGCAGCTCCTGTGTTGCATTGAATGAAAACCCGTGGCCCGTTCAGGCCAGCCTGGCTGACCGCAGCGTAAAACGAAAAAAGCCTCGGTGGGGTAACCCACCGAGGCTTTTTGCATGCGGCAGGTCACCTGTGCGGTGTGCCTGCCGACCCGACATCAGGCGTCGGCCAGCGGCACACCCTGGCTAAACCAATACGCTGCATAATAAACGGGCTGGAAAGACGCGACGCTCAGCGACGTATTCGCCCACGCGCCCACCACCGTTTCCGGTTGGCGCTGGCGGCGGTCTGAACACGCAGCATGATGCATGGCGGCTTCCTCATGAAAAGTCATAACGACGATACTGCTTAATCCTGCCTGCCAAAACGCCAAATGGCAACCCGCCATTCGAGGTTCTTCATGCAAGATTTTCCATTCAAGGGGCTGGCCTGTCCGTCAGGCCAGCGGCAGCCTCAGTTACTGAAGGCCTGAATCCAGCCGATGGTGGCGGGCAGCGCACTCATGCTGACCAGCACGACGATGCCCAGCACGATAGGCAACAGTCCGGATTCATCTTTGAAGTCTTCATCATGATGGGCCATATAGCCTCCTCGTCAAGGGTCTACAGGCGGCTCTTGCCGCTCTATTGCTTACGTCGGTGGATCATTCTAGTGAGGGCGTGGAGCGTAGGCAAACACATCCGAGAACATACGCTCACTGCTCGCGCCCAGCCGCTCCAGCACATCGACGCAGGCGTACACCATGCCCGGCGAACCAGAGAGGTAAATATCGCAGCCTTCCGGCGTGCCCAGCGTTTTTTCCAGCGCCTTCACCAACTGGCTCTCCAGCACCAGGTCGACCCGCCCCTGATGGTGGTGAATACGCTCGCCAGCAGCGAGAGGTTCGGTCAGCGGAAACTCGGTCACCGCATGGAACGACAGCTGCTCGGCCTGTTGAGCCCACTGGCATGCCAGATCTTCGGCATACAGGTCGCGGTGCTCGCGGTTCGCCCACCACAGCGATATCGGCCGCTGTGGCTGGTCACGCAGGGCCGCCTCGACGATGGCTTTCATCTGCGCGAACCCGGTTCCTGCGGCGATCAGCAGCAGGGGGCGTTCACTCTGCCCATCCAGCACACAGTCACCGCTGGGCAGGCGTACGGTCAGCTGGTTGGCCACCTGTAGCAACTGGCGTAAGCGGCGGGAGTTCTCGCGCTCGGGCCAGTGCTGGATCTGCAGTTCCAGGCTGCCGTCGCCGCGGTCGGCGCTGGCAATCGAGAAAGGCACCCAGGTATCGTCGTCCAGCTTGAGTTCCAGGTACTGGCCGGGCGCATGCTGCATTGCCTCTGCGCGTCCGGCAAGCGCCACCCTGAAGACATCGGGATTGAGATCTTCAACGGCGGTCACCTGGCAGGTCAGCGTTTTACACGTTGACGTATTAACGCTCATGAAAGCCTCTTTTTGGCAAATCGTTCAGTCCCACGGCAGCACTAGCCGTGTCGCGGTGCGGGCAGGGGAATATCGATACCCAGCTCTTCCCAACGCTGGTCGACGCGGATCTTGATGGCATCGTCCATCACGATGGGCGTTCCCCACTCTCGGTCGGTTTCCCCGGGCCACTTGTTGGTGGCGTCCAGGCCCATCTTGGAGCCCAGTCCGGAAACCGGCGAGGCAAAGTCCAGGTAGTCGATGGGGGTGTTCTCGACCATCACCGTGTCCCGGGCCGGGTCCATGCGGGTGGTGATTGCCCACATGACGTCTTCCCAGTTACGAGCATCCACATCGTCGTCCAGCACGATCACGAATTTGGTGTACATGAACTGACGCAAAAAGCTCCACACCCCCATCATCACCCGCTTGGCATGGCCCGGATACTGCTTCTTCATGGTGACCACCGCCATGCGGTAGGAGCAGCCTTCCGGCGGCAGGTAGAAATCGACGATTTCGGGGAACTGCTTGCACAGGATCGGCACGAACACCTCGTTGAGCGCCACGCCTAGAATGGCGGGCTCATCGGGCGGACGCCCCGTGTACGTAGAATGGTAGATCGCGTCGCGGCGCATGGTCATGCGCGTCACGGTAAACACCGGGAACCGGTCTACTTCGTTGTAGTAGCCGGTGTGGTCGCCGAAGGGGCCTTCCGGGGCCATGTCGTCGGGGTAGATGAACCCTTCCAGCATGATTTCGGCGGAGGCAGGCACGTCCAGCTCGGCATGGCCGCACTTGACCAGCTCGGTGCGCGACCCGCGCAGCAGCCCGGCAAACGCGTACTCCGAGAGCGAATCGGGCACCGGGGTGACCGCCCCCAGGATCGTGGCGGGGTCTGCCCCCAAAGCCACGGCCACGGGGAAGGGCTCGCCAGGATGCGCCTTCTGGAATTCCAGAAAGTCCAGCGCGCCCCCACGATGGGAGAGCCAACGCATGATCAGCCGGTTCTTGCCGATCTTTTGCTGGCGGTAGATCCCCAGGTTCTGACGTTTCTTGTGCGGCCCTTTGGTGATCACCAGCGGCCAGGTCACCAGCGGCGCTGCATCACCCGGCCAGCAGTGCTGAATGGGCAGGCGGTCCAGGTCTACGTCGTCACCTTCGTAGACCACTTCCTGGACCGGGGCGCGTTTGACGTTCTTCGGCCCCATGCTGAGCACCTGCTTGAAGATCGGCAGCTTCTCCCAGGCATCCTTCAGCCCTTTGGGCGGGTCAGGCTCCTTCAGAAACGCCAGCAGTTTGCCGACTTCCCGCAGGGCTTCTACCGACTCCTGCCCCATGCCCAGCGCAACACGCTTGGGCGTACCAAACAGGTTGCCCAACAGGGGCATGTCGTGACCTTTGACATTTTCGAACAGCAGTGCCGGGCCACCGGCACGCAGCGTACGGTCACAGATTTCGGTAATTTCAAGGTAGGGGTCAACTTCGGCGGTAATGCGCTTGAGCTCACCTTGAGCTTCCAGCGCTGCTATGAAATCGCGCAAGTCGTTGTACTTCAAGGTCCTCTCCTCAACCCGGATATCGGTCGCCGCGTAGCGGGTGGCGCCACCATGCAGCGCCTTAACGGCGCTTCATTGCCTCGAAGAATTCCAGATTCGTCTTGGTATCTTTAAGACGGTCGATCAGGAACTCGGTCGCGGCCGTATCTTCCATCGGGTTGAGCAGCTTGCGCAGAATCCACATGCGCTGCATTTCGTCTTCCGACGCCAGCAGGTCTTCGCGACGCGTGCCGCTGCGACGAATGTTGATGGCCGGGAAGACGCGCTTTTCGGCCAGCTTGCGGTCCAGGTGGGCTTCCATGTTGCCGGTACCCTTGAACTCTTCGAAGATGACTTCGTCCATCTTGGAGCCGGTGTCGACCAGCGCCGTGGCGATGATCGTCAGGCTGCCGCCCTCTTCGATGTTACGCGCCGCACCAAAGAACCGCTTGGGCTTCTCCAGCGCGTGGGCATCGACACCACCGGTCAGTACCTTGCCAGAGCTGGGCACCACGGTGTTGTAGGCCCGCGCCAGACGGGTGATGGAGTCGAGCAGAATCACCACGTCCTTCTTGTGCTCGACCAGCCGCTTGGCCTTCTCGATGACCATTTCGGCGACCTGAACGTGACGCGCCGGCGGCTCATCGAACGTCGAGGCCACGACTTCGCCACGCACGGTGCGCGACATCTCGGTGACTTCCTCCGGGCGCTCATCGATCAGCAGTACGATCAGATGACACTCGGGGTTGTTACGCGTGATGGAAGTGGCGATGTTCTGCAGCATCAGTGTCTTACCCGCCTTGGGGGGCGACACCAGCAAACCACGCTGCCCTTTGCCGATGGGCGCGGTCAGGTCGATGATACGTGCGGTGAGGTCTTCGGTGGAGCCGTTGCCGATCTCCATGCGCAGACGCTCGGTGGGAAACAGCGGCGTCAGGTTCTCGAAGAGAATCTTGTGCTTGGCGTTTTCCGGGCGGTCAAAGTTGATCTGACTCACCTTCAACAGGGCAAAGTAACGCTCACCCTCTTTCGGCGGACGGATCTTGCCAGAAATGGAGTCGCCCTTGCGCAGATTGAAACGACGAATCTGTGAAGGCGAGACGTAGATGTCGTCTGGCCCGGCAAGGTAAGAGCTATCCGCGCTACGCAGGAAGCCAAAGCCGTCCTGAAGAATTTCCAGCACACCGTCGCCATAGATATCCTCGCCACTTTTGGCATGTTTCTTGAGGATGGCGAAAATGATGTCCTGCTTGCGCGAACGGGCGAGGTTGTCGATACCCATCTCGCGGGCAATATCGAGCAGCTCGGGAACGGTTTTTTGCTTGAGTTCAGTGAGATTCATCGGTGTGTTAGAAAATTGCTCATGAAAGCTGGGCGACGAGCGCCGGGAATAAGACAGGAGGCGAGGCCTAAGTCATTAGGGCAAAGCGCCGAGTGATGCGTTCAGACTCCATCCAGGCACACGCTCGATTGATAAGTAGGGGCAGTCGCGTCGGCCATGATATAGCCATTAGCCGTAATTGGTGACCGCTGGGCGTGAGGGTAGGTTATCTGACGACTTGGACATCTGGCTGATGCCATCGGAATACGTATTGCTCGGGGTGCCGAGTCAACACGCTTGTCTGGACGTACAAGCCAACTCGGATCAGGCCAGTTACCCGATGGTAGTCAAGCCCCGCGACAAACGCAAGCCTTTGGCAATTGACAATAGTCAGAGGGCGCCGCAACCTTGGCATAGCCAACTTGAAGGATAGCTCATGCCCATGGACATTTCGCTCCCCACCGATGCGCCCAATAGCGAAGTCGACAGCGCTGCTCCCCAGCGCCTGGCCGCCATTGACCTGGGCTCCAACAGCTTTCATTTACTGGTCGCCAACTACCAGAATGAAAGGCTACAAGTCGTTGCCCGACAGGGCGAGAAGGTGCAGCTTGCCGCTGGCCTGGATGGCAATGGCTACCTTAGCGAAGCCGCCATGCAGCGCGCGCTGGATTGCCTGAGCCGTTTTGCACCCTTCCTGACCGACATAGAGGGTGCCAACCTGCGGGTGGTGGGCACCAACGCGCTTCGTGACGCCCACAATAGCCAGGACTTCATCGAACGCGCCGAAGCCCAGCTGGGCCACGCCATTGAAATCATTGCGGGACGTGAAGAGGCCCGGCTGATCTATCTGGGTGCCGCCCACGCCTTGGCCGAGAACGGTCGCCGTTTGATCGTCGACATTGGCGGGGGCTCCACGGAGTTCATCATTGGTGAAGCCTTCGAGCCCAGGGCGCTGGAGAGCCTGCGCATGGGCTGCGTAACGTTCAGCCAGCGCTTTTTTGCCGATGGCGAGATTACCGAAAAACGCATGCGCCGTGCCGAACTGGCGGCACTCTCGGAACTGGCCAATATCCAGCGGCCTTACCAGCGCCTGGGCTGGGATGATCCGGTGGGCTCCAGCGGCACGATCAAGGCTGCCGCCAGCGTTCTGTTCGCCTACGGCGATGCGCCCCAGGAAGGGGTGATTACCCGCAGCGGCCTGCAAAAGCTCAGAGAGCGGCTGGTAAAGTGCAAGCACCTGGACAAGGTCGAGCTGGAAGGCCTGAAAGCAGACCGCGCCCGGGTATTCCCGGCGGGCATCGCCATTCTCAATGCCGTGTTCGAAGCCTTCGACCTGCACCAGATGCGCTTTGCCGATGGCGCGCTGCGGGAAGGCGTGCTGTACGACATGGCCGGGCGCAACAGTGCCGAAGACACCCGCTCACGTACCCTGGAGCTGCTCAAGCGCACCTACGACGTGGATACCCGGCAAGCCGAGAACGTGGCCGACACCGCCAGGCGGCTGTTTGAACGTCTCCAATCGCCCTGGGGATTGAGCAACGAACAGGGGCATTTTCTGAACTGGGCCAGCCATGTCCACGAGATCGGGCTCGCCATTTCCCATAGCCAGTTCCATCGTCACGGCGCTTACTTACTGGAGCATTCGGATCTGGCCGGGTTTTCACGCCCGGAACAGCGCCTGCTGGCTTTTCTGGTGCGCGCCCATCGACGCAAGTTTCCGCTCAAGGAGTGGCAGGCACTGCCCGCTTCCCAACAGCCCACGGCGGGCAAGCTGGCTCGCCTGCTGCGTCTGGCGGTGCTGCTCAATCACTCTCGGCCCGAAAGCCCCCCGGCGCTGCCACACATCGTGGTCGACGACAGCGGCGAAGGTTTGGTGATCACGCTCCCCCAGAGCGATGAGCCTACCCTGCTGAGCACCGACCTGGAGCAGGAGCAGGGGCATATTGCAGGGGCGGGTTTCCTGCTGACGCTCGTCAGCTAGTCAGGACACCGCACCGCCACCCCCGCCGCCTGCCAGAGCACTCTGGCAGGCGGCTGCAAGATGGCCAGGCAGCGCTCCCCTTCCATCACTAGCAGCAGCCGCTGACGCTCCCAGGGGGGGATCGACTGCTCCTGCAGCCAGCGTTTCAGGTCACGTCGGCCACGCCCCGGCAGCACCAGCGTTTCTCCGCCCTGACGCCCACGCAGCACGAATGAGGCGCTAGCCGCATCTTGTGCTCCCGTTTTCACCTCGAGCGCCAGCGTGCCCAGCGGCGTCGCCAGACCTGCCCGGCCATCCCACTCCGCCTGCCAGCCATCCAGCGGTGCCTGCGGGGCCATCACGTAAAGCCCGCCCCGCCATACCCGCGCTTCTGCCCCGGGCCATATGATGTGCACACGCGCCTGAGCGGCAGCACTCAATTGCTCCAGCAGGCTGGCCAACCGCGCCAGTGGCGGCGTCGGTAACCCGTGTTGCTGGCACAGCGTCCGCACCAGCAGCCGTTGACGAGGAAGTGGTAGCGCGGCCAGGGCATGGGCGTCAATACAGCCGGGCGACAGCGCCAAACCGGCCAGCTCCTCGGCGGCGTAGCTGGACAGTAGCCCATCGGCCTCTCCCGCCCAGGCGGCACTGCGGGCCAACGCCTGGGCGGCCCCGGGCCAACGCTGGCCGAGCACGGGCAGCACGGCGTGGCGCAGGTAGTTGCGATCGTAGCAGGTATCCTGATTGGTGGGGTCCTCGCACCACGCCAGCCCCTCCTGCCGAGCAGCCTCGCGCAGTTGGTCTCGCCGAACGCTCAGCCACGGGCGCAGCAGCACACGGCCCTGCCACTCGCGGCGCCAAGGCATGCCAGCCAACCCACGAATACCGCTTCCGCGCAGCGCTGCCAACAGCCAGGTCTCTGCCTGATCATCCTGATGCTGGCCCAGCCACAGCGTGTCGCCGGGGGCGAGGTGCTCGAGAAAAGCCTGATAGCGCGCACGCCGGGCAGCGCCTTCGATACCCTCCCCCTGCGGTTCGACGCTGACCCGCGCCACGCTGAGCGGGACGCCGAGCCGCTGGCAAAGCGCTGCACAGTGGGCTTCGAAGTCGGCGGCGGCAGGCTGCAAACCATGGTGAACGTGCAGCGCACGCAGGCTGCGTCCACGCCGCTGGCAGGCCCTTGCGGCCAGAGTCAGCAGCAGCGAGGAGTCCAGCCCGCCCGAGAGCGCTACCCAAACGCAACGCCCCGGCGGGGTCTCCGCCAGGGCGTCGTCGAGCAGCGCGAGCAGTGCGTCAGGCGGCAGGGGCGCCATAGCTCATCAGGCGTGCGTAGCGGCGCTCCAGCAGCGCCTCATGGTCCAGCGCCTGGAGCCTTTCGAGGCTTGCGCTCAGCGCTTCCTTGACCCGCTCTGCGGTGGTCACGGGATGACGGTGGGCGCCGCCCAGCGGCTCCTTGATCAGCGAGTCCACGAACCCCAGCTCCTTGAGGCGCTCGGCCGTGATGCCCATGGCCTGAGCCGCGTCGGAGGCTTTCTCGGCACTCTTCCACAAAATGGAGGCGCAGCCTTCCGGAGAGATGACCGAGTAGGTGGAGTACTGCAGCATGTGCAGCTCGTCACACACGCCTATCGCCAGGGCACCACCGGAGCCACCCTCCCCGACCACCGTGGAGATGATCGGCGTTTTCAACCGCGACATGACGGCCAGGTTATAGGCGATGGCTTCGGACTGGCCACGCTCTTCGGCATCGATGCCGGGGTAGGCGCCGGGAGTGTCGATGAAGGTGAGAATGGGCATCTTGAAGCGCTCGGCCATCTCCATCAAACGGCACGCCTTGCGGTAGCCTTCCGGGCGCGGCATGCCGAAGTTGCGGCGCACTTTCTCTTTGACGTCGCGGCCCTTCTGATGGCCAATGACCATGACCGGCGCATCGTTCAGACGAGCAACGCCACCGACCAGCGCCGCGTCGTCGGCGAAGTTGCGATCACCGTGCAGCTCGTCGAAGTCGGTAAAGATGTACTCCAGGTAATCCAGCGTATAGGGGCGCTGTGGGTGCCGCGATAGCTGGGAAACCTGCCAGGGGGTCAAGTCCTTGAAGATCGACTCTGTCAGCTTGCGGCTTTTCTCTTCCAGCCGGGCAATCTCGTCAGAGAGGTTCACTTGGCTGTCGGAGCTGACCAGACGCAGCTCTTCGATCTTTGCCTGGAGCTCGGCGACGGGCTGTTCAAAATCAAGATAATTTGGATTCATCGGCTCTGCCTGTAAGCTGCCTGTCATAAAAAGGCATTATCAAAACGCATCTCGGTTGGGGCCATTATCGCACCCTGACCCCGCCACGCAAGGGCTCAGCGATAGCGCAGCTGGACGCCCACCTGGCCCTGAACGTCACGCAGGGCCAATAGCAGGTCGTCGCTGGGGGCCACTTTCCACTCATCGGCCAGCTCCAGCCACCCTACGGCCTCGGGATGGCGGTACTGCAGCCTCACCGGCAGGCCTTCGCTATCCCGGTAAGGCGAGAGGCTGTCACGCAGGCTATCCACCAGGCGGCCATTGATCTGCCCGGCATCCAGCGCCAGCTCCACGGCCTGGCCATAGCGCACCCGGGCGGTGACCATCGGAGTGACGTCCTTGCCGCGCAGGCGCAGCCCGCCCGAGAAGTCATCGCTGGAGACTTCCCCCTCGACGATGATGACCTGATCCGACTCGATCTGACCGCGCAACTGGTCGAACAGCTCACCGAACAGCGACGCTTCGATACGCCCGGTGCGGTCGTCCAGCGTGATGAAGGCCATGGTGTCGCCACGCTTGGACTTCATGGTGCGCATGGCCACCACCAGCCCTGCCACCCGCTGGGGCTCGCGGGACGGCTTGAGGTCGCTGATGCGCGTAGAGACGAAGCGCTTGAGCTCGCGCTCGTACTCATCGATGGGGTGGCCGGTAAGGTAAAGCCCCAGGGTGTCTTTTTCACCCGAGAGACGCTCGCGGTCGGTCCACTCCCGGGCATGACGGTACTCGGCGTACACATCGCCGGCCTCTTCTTCGGCAGCAAACGCGTCACCGAACATGTCCAGCATGCCCAGATTCTGGTTGGCATGGTTCTGGGCGGCGGCCTTGAGGGCGTCTTCCATGGCGGCAGCCAGCACGGCACGGTTGGGCCCCAGGGTGTCCAGCGCCCCGGAGCGAATCAGCGCTTCCAGGGTGCGCTTGTTCATGCGCTTGGGGTCGATACGGCGGCAGAAATCGAACAGGTCCTTGAAGGGGCCATCGGCATTGCGTGCCTCGACGATGGCGCCAATCGGGCCTTCGCCCACGCCCCGGATGGCCCCCAGGCCGTACACCACACGGCCTTCGGTATCCACGGTGAACTTGTAGCCACCCACGTTGACATCCGGGGGTGTCACGGTGAGCTTCAGATGGCGGCACTCTTCGATCAGCGGCACCACCTTGTCCAGGTTGTCCATCTCGGTGGACATGACCGCCGCCATGAACGGGCCTGGGTAGTGGGCCTTCAGCCATGCGGTTTGGTAGGAGACCAGCGCGTAGGCCGCCGAGTGCGACTTGTTGAAGCCATAACCGGCGAATTTCTCCACCAGGTCGAAGATGTTGCCCGCGAGGTCCTTGTCGATGCCGTTGGCGGCACAGCCCTCCATGAAACCGGAGCGCTGCTTGGCCATCTCTTCGGGCTTTTTCTTGCCCATGGCCCGGCGCAGCATGTCTGCCTGGCCCAGGGTGTAGCCCGCCATCACCTGGGCAATCTGCATGACCTGTTCCTGGTACAGGATGATGCCGTAGGTCGGCGTCAGTACCGGTTTCAACAGCTCATGCTGGTAATCCGGGTGTGGATAAGAGACTTCCGCCCGACCATGCTTACGGTTGATGAAGTCATCCACCATACCCGACTGCAGCGGGCCCGGGCGGAACAGGGCCACCAGCGCGATCATGTCGTCCAGGGAGTCGGGCAGCAGCCGCTTGATCAGCTCCTTCATGCCGCGGGATTCGAGCTGGAACACCGCCGTGGTCTCTGCCCGCTTGAGCATTTCGAAGGTCTTGCTGTCGTCCAGCGGGATGGCATCGATATTGAGCGGGCCCTGGCCTGCGGCATCGCGTACCTTGTCCACCATCTCCAGCGCCCAGTCGATGATGGTGAGGGTCCGCAGCCCCAGGAAGTCGAACTTCACCAGCCCGGCGTCTTCGATGTCGTTCTTGTCGAACTGAACCACCAGCCCGGCGCCATCCTCGTCACACAGCAACGGCGAAAAATCGGTCAGCTTGGTGGGTGCGATGACCACGCCCCCCGCGTGCTTGCCGGTGCCCCGGGTGGTGCCCTCCAGCTTCAGGGCCATTTCCCAGATCTCTTCCGCCTCTTCGTCGTTGTCGATGAACTCCTTGAGGGCGGGCTCCTGCTCGATGGCCTTGGCCAGCGTCATGCCTACTTCGAACGGGATCAGCTTGGAGAGCTTGTCCCCCAGCGAGTAGGGCTTGCCCTGGGCACGGGCCACGTCACGCACCACGGCCTTGGCGGCCATGGTGCCGAAGGTGACGATCTGGGAGACCGCGTTGCGGCCATAGCGGTCGGCAACGTACTCGATGACCCGGTCGCGCTTCTCCATGCAGAAGTCGACATCGAAGTCGGGCATCGAAACACGCTCGGGGTTGAGGAAGCGTTCGAACAGCAGGTCGTAGCCAATCGGGTCCAGGTCGGTGATCTTCTGGGCGTAGGCCACCAGCGAGCCCGCGCCGGAACCCCGCCCAGGGCCAACGGGCACGCCGTTGTCCTTGGCCCACTGGATGAAGTCCATGACGATCAGGAAGTAGCCCGGAAAACCCATCTGGATGATGACGTTGAGCTCGAACTCCAGGCGGTCACGGTAGCGCTGCTCGATCTCACGGAAAGCATCGCCGTCGCGGGGGTACTCCTCGGCGGGAAACAGAAAGTCGAGCCGCTCGGTCAGGCCGTCATGGGAGACCTTGCGGAAGAACTCATCCTGGGTCATGCCTTCGGGGATGCCGAATTCCGGCAGGAATATCTCGCCCAGGCGCACATCCACGCTGCAGCGCTCGGCAATCATCACGCTGTTTTCCAGCGCTTCCGGAATGTCGGCAAACAGGGCCGCCATCTCTTCCGGGCTTTTCAGGTACTGCTCTTCGGTATAGCGGCGCTCGCGGCGCGGATCGTCCAGCGCCTTGCCTTCCCCGATGGCGACACGGGTTTCATGGGCCCAGTAATCGTCGCGGGCCAGAAAGCGTACGTCGTTGGTGGCCACCACCGGCGTGTTGGTCTCGATGGCCAGCTTGACGCTGGCGTGCACGCAGGCTTCTTCCAGCGGCCGCCCGGTGCGCACCAGCTCCAGGTAGAAACGGTCGGGAAAGGCCTGCTGCCACTCCTCCAGCAGTTGGCGCGCTTCACGCTCGTGTTCCGACAGCAAATGACGGCCAATATCGCCATCGCGGCCGCCGGACAGCGCAATCAGTCCGTCGCTCTGGTCCAGTACCCACTGCTTGTCGAGAATCGCCCGCCCCTGGCGCTGCCCGTGGGTCCACCCCTTGGAGATCAGCTCGGTGAGGTTGCGATAGCCGTCCTGATTCATGGCCAGCAGCGTCATGCGATACGGGTGCGCTTCATCGTGGGGATTGGCCAGCCACAAGTCGCTGCCGATGATGGGCTTGAGCCCCGCGCCTTGGGCTGCCTTGTAGAACTTCACCAGGCCAAACAGGTTGGTCTCGTCCGTCAGCGCCAGCGCGGGCATCCCCCGTTCAGCGGTGGTACTGACCAGCGGCTTGAGCTTGACCAGACCATCGACCAGGGAGTATTCACTGTGCAAACGAAGATGAACGAACGGAACCGTCATGAGACTCTCAGCATAAAGCGCAAATGAAAAAAAGACCGCGCTACAGCAGCGCTAGCTGACGCTGTACCGGCGCAAAGCTTTTGCGGTGTTCGGCCAGCGGACCATGGGCTTCCAGAGCCGCCAGGTGCTCTTTGGTTGGATAGCCCTTGTGGCGCGCAAAACCATACTCAGGATAGCGCAAATCCAGCTCGGCCATCTGGGCGTCCCTGGCCACCTTGGCCAGAATCGAGGCAGCGGCAATGGCAGGGTGGCGCGCATCGCCTTTGACGACGGCCTGGCCCGGCAAGGCGTGCCCCGGCAGCCGGTTGCCATCCACCAGCAGGTATTCGGCGGCGGGCATCAGGGCATCGATGGCGCGCCGCATGGCCAGGTGCGTGGCATGATAGATGTTGAGCGTGTCGATTTCGGCGGCGCTGGCCTCGGCCAACGCAAAGGCCAATGCCCGCTCCCGTATCTGCACGTCCAGCTGCTCCCGCTTGCGGGCCGTCAGCTTTTTCGAATCGGTCAAGCCTTCGATGGGCGCCTGGGGGTCGAGTATCACCGCTGCCGCCACCACGCTGCCGATCAGCGGGCCACGCCCTACTTCATCCACACCGGCCAGGTAGGGGCCGGTATAGGCCACTACCAGCGGAGGGTAATCACGGGAATCATTGGCCATCCGTCGCGGCCTCCAAGGGCTGACCCGCCGCCAGCGCCGCCACGGCCTGGGCAGCACGCTGGCTGGCATTGCGCTGTAGCGCGGCGTGCATCGCCGCAAAGCGCTCTTCCAGCGCCTGACGGGTGGAAGCTTCCTCCAGCAGCTCGCCCACCTGCTGGGCAATGGCCTCCGGCGAGGCGGCGTGCTGAATCAGCTCGGGAACCACACTCTCCTGGGCAATCAAGTTGGGCAACGAGATCCAGGCCGTCTTGACCAGCCGCTGGGCCAGCCAGTGGGTTGCGGGCGCCATCTTGTAGGCCACCACCATGGCCCGGTGGCACAGCATCGCTTCCAGAGCGGCCGTACCAGAGGTGAGCAGTACGGCGTCGCTGGCCACCATGGCTTCTCTTGCCTGGCCGTTCAGCAGCGTTACCGATGGGTGCAGCGCAGGGTAGCCGGACAGCAGCTCGGTAAGCTCCCGATGCCGCTGGGCAGTCGCCGCAGGGATCACGACCTGCAGATCAGGGTGGCGCTGGCAGAGCAGCGTGACCGCCGCCAGGAAGGTCGCCCCCATGAAGCGGACTTCATTGCCACGGGAGCCCGGCAGCAGCGCCAATACCGGCCCGTCGAGCTTTAACCCCAACGCTTCACGGGCCGCCTGACGGTCGTTGACCAGGGGCAGCTCGTCCGCCAGGGGGTGGCCCACGAACGCCACCGGCACGCGATGCTGACGGTAGAAGTCGGCCTCGAAGGGCAGCAGCGTCAGCATGCCATCCACCGCCTTGGCGATTTTCTTGACCCGCCCCTGGCGCCAGGCCCATACCGAAGGGCTGACGTAATGGGCCGTGGTCACGCCCGCTTCACGCAGCTGTTTCTCCAGCCCCGTGTTGAAATCGGGCGCATCGATGCCAATCATGATGTCCGGCTGCCAGGCCAGCGCGTCTTCCCGCAGGGTACGGCGTACGCGGATCAGCTCGGGAAGGTGCTTGAGCACCTCGACCAGCCCCATTACCGACAGCGTTTCCAGTGGAAAGCGGCTTTGCAGGCCCTGCGCTTCCATGCGGGGCCCGCCCATCCCGCGAAACTCCACGTCAGGATAGCGGGCACGCAGCTCACGCATGAGCCCCGCGCCCAGAATATCGCCAGAGAGTTCGCCTGCCACAAGGTATACGCGTTGCAGTGTCATGGAGACAAGACAGCCAGTTGAGGTGTATTAGCGCACGATACCGCGCGTGGAGCGCTCGATGGAGTCGGCAAACTGCACGACTTCCGGCAGATCGAAGCGGCTGCGCATATCGCTGATGGCCTGCTCGACGGTGAGCCCCTGACGGTAGACCAGTTTGTAGGCAGTGGTCAGGGCGGCTATCGCCTCGCGGCTGAAGCCTCGGCGCTTGAGGCCGACCAGGTTCAGGCCACGCGCTTCGGCAGGGTTGCCGTTGATCATGACGAACGCCGGGGTATCCTTGGTGATGATCGAGCCACCACCCGCCATGGCATGGTCCCCAAAGTGGCAGAACTGATGCACCGCCGAGAGCCCGCCCAGAATGGCATGGTTGCCCAGCGTCACGTGCCCTGCCAGGGTGACCTGGTTGGCCAGGATACAGTCGTTGCCGATGACGCAGTCATGGCCAACGTGCACGTATGCCATGAACAGGTTACGCGACCCGATGGTGGTTTCGCTGCGATCCTGCACCGTACCACGGTGCAGCGTCACCCCTTCACGGATCACGTTATCGTCGCCCATGACCAGCCGCGTCGGCTCGCCGGCGTACTTCTTGTCCTGGCAATCTTCCCCCACCGAGGCAAACTGGAAAATACGCGTGCGCTCACCCAGCACGGTGGGCCCCTTGATCACCACATGGGGGCCAATGACGGAACCGGCACCGATGGTGACATAGGGCCCGATCACACTAAAAGGGCCGACCTCAACGTCATCGGCCAGTCGTGCCGTGGGGTCGACCAGTGCAGTAGGATGTATCAAGCCACCTTCCTCTCGGCACAAATGATTTCTGCTTCACACGCCAGCTCGCCGTCCACCGTGGCACGGCAGGCAAATTTCCAGATGCCGCGCTTGCCACGTATGACGTTGGCTTCCAGCGTCAGCTTGTCACCCGGCATGACCGGGCGCTTGAAACGTACGTTATCGCTGCCGACCAGATAGTAGACATAGCCATCTGCCGGAAGCTTGTTGACCGTCTTGAAGCCCAGAATGCCACACACTTGCGCCAGTGCTTCGACGACCAGCACGCCGGGCATGATGGGGTGATGCGGAAAATGACCATTGAAGAATGGCTCATTGATGCTTACGTTCTTGTACGCCACGATGGCTTCGCCCACGGTCAGTTCCGTGACTCGATCCACCAGCAGGAAGGGATAGCGGTGGGGCAAGTACTCGCGAATTTCGTTGATATCCATAACCATCGTAACGACCTCTAAATAGACATAGCGCCTGAACAGCGTCAGGCAGGCACCAGCACTCCTGCTGGCCAAAAGGCAGAGGATTATAACGCGCTGCTATCGAGCCTCAAGCCACACATCCTCAAAATCCTTGTTTACTTCACGATCAACGCTGGCTTTTTTCCAATCGCGCCAATCGTTTGGCAATATCATCCAGCTGCTTGAAGCGCACCGCGTTCTTGCGCCATTGAGTGTTGCTCATGGCGCCCGTGCCGGAGGAGTAGACACCTGGCTCATGAATCGAATTGGTCACCAGACTCATACCCGTCACCTGGACCCCATCGCACAAGGTCAAGTGGCCCGACAAGCCAACGCCGCCGCCCAGCATACAGTGCTTGCCCACTTTGGTAGAACCCGCAATGCCCACACAGCCCGCCAGGGCGCTGTGGTCGCCAATCGTGACGTTATGGGCAATCTGCACCTGGCTGTCGATCTTGACGTCATTACCAATGACCGTATCGCCCAATGCGCCGCGGTCGATACTCGAACAGCTGCCGACCTCGACATCATCGCCAAGGATGACGCCGCCCAACTGGGCGATCTTGTGCCAGCCTGCGCCATCGTGGGCAAACCCGAAGCCATCGCCACCGATTACACAGCCGCTTTGCAGAATGACCCGCTTACCGATGATGACGCCATGACACACCGTCACGTTGGCGTGCAGCCGAGTATCGTCACCCAGACGGCTGTCGGCCCCCACCACGCTGCCTGCCCCAACGATCACCCGATCCCCCAGCACAGCCCCCGATTCGATCACCGCATTGGCCTGAATCGAGACGCCCTCACCCAGTGTGACGCCTTCCGCCACCACGGCGCGGGGATGAATGCCCGGCACATCGCGGGCCGCCAAAGGGTCAAACAGCTGCGACAGCTTGGCGTAGCCAAGGTAGGGGTTGCTCATTTCCAGCCGTGGCACCGGGCAATTCTTGCCGTGCTCCGGGTGCAGCAGAACGGCGGCGGCACGCGTCGTAGCCAGATCCTTGAGATACGCGCGATTGGCAAGAAATGCTACCTGATCGGGCGCGGCTTCCTTGAGGGTGGCCAGGCCACGGATTGGCTGGTCGGCGTCGCCCTCAAAAGCAACGTCCAGATGACGAGCGATATCGGCCAGGGTGAGGTGTTGAGAAGCGTGCATCATGGGAGCCCAGGAAAGCAGCGGTGCGGCCAACGAGCGCCGCACCCACGGTCATGAATTAGTTCAGCGAATCAAAAATCTGCGTGACCTCATTGGTCACATTGGGAAGGTCCGTCGAGGAGTGCAGCACTCCCTGAGGCTCTACCAACACGTCGATGTTATGACGCTCCAGCACCTGCTCCACGGCCCGCTCGAGCTTGGACTCGGCGCTTTCCAGGAACTGCTGTTCGGAGGTTTGCTGCGCCTGCATCACTTCACGACGAAGCTGTTCGAAACGGCTGCCCTTCTGCTGTAGCTCGGCAATCAGCGCATCGCGCTCGGATTGCGACATGGTCTCGCCCTGCTGCTGCAGGCGAGTTTGCAGCTGTTGCAGCTCGTTACCCAGCGACTGCGCTTCACGCTGCTGGCCACCAATCTGGCTTTCGAGCTGGCTCAGCGATGATTGTGCCGACTGGGTGTTCATCAGCGCTGCGCGCCAATCCAGCACGGCCACTTCAGCCGCGTAGGCAGGTAGCGTCATGGCTCCGAAAAGGCACACAGCGGCGGTCAGTTTACGCATTATCATGACACTCCTTGAGTTAGAACGTTTGGCCAAGCGAGAACTGGAAGAACTGCGTGTCATCGCCACTCTCATCGTTTAACGGCTCTGCAATGCTGAAGGTCAAGGGACCCACGGGCGTCAGCCAGGAGAGACCAATACCCACACTGTAGCGTAAATCGCCCAGATCAACGCCAGAACTGCACTGCTGGCGGCCAGCATCCTCTTCCAGCACGTCGTAGCAGGAGCTCAGGAAGGTATTCCCCGCATCCAGGAACAGCGTAGGCTGTACCGAGCGCTGGTTCTCGACGAACGGCATCGGGAAGAGGACTTCGGCACTGCCTTGCACCAGCACGTTCCCCCCAAGGGTACGATCACGGCCACCCTCGCGGGCGGGCGTAGTGCGCTGCCCCAGGGTGTTGGACGTGAAACCACGCACCGAGCCCAGGCCCCCTGCATAGAAGTTCTCATAGAAGGGGTAAGGATCGTTGCTGGCCAGGGTATCGGCATAGCCCAGGTTACCGCTGAACTTGAATGCCCAGGTCTGATCGTCGTTGATCGGGAAGAGCTGTTGGGCGCGGGCCTGAACCTTGTAGTACTCCGCATCGCTGCCCGGCACCCCGGTTTCCAGCGAGAGACGCTGATAGTTGCCCGCCGTCGGCATGATACCGCGGTTCAGGTTGTTACGGGTCCAGCTGGCGGTCAGCTTCAGGCTCTGGGCATTGTCGCCTTCGTCTTCCACGTAACGGCGAATTTCAGAGGCCGTGTCGAAGTAGGTCTTGACGGTGATATCTTCGATGCTCGCCCCGAAGTTGAGCCGCGACAGCTCACTGACAGGGTAACCGAAGTTGATGCCCGCGCCGTAGGCGTCGGTGGAGAACGTAGAGATATCGGAGTCGGCGTAGTCCGTCTCGCGATAGAAAACGTTATAACCTCGGGAGATGCCGTCCAGGGTCCAGTAGGGGTCGGTAAAGGCAAAGTTCACGCTCGTGAAGGTGTCGCTGCGCTGCGCGCCGACGTTGACTCGGTTACCGGTGCCCAGGAAGTTGTTCTGGGCCAGGCCAACGCCGTAGATCACCCCGGCACTTTGCGAGAAACCGACACTGGCCGAGATGGAGCCGGAAGGCTGCTCTTCCACGTTGTAGGTGACATCCAGCAGGTCGGGCTGCCCCGGTACGGGCTGAGTGTCGACTTCCACCTGGCTGAAGAAGCCAAGCCGCTCCAGGCGCTGACGCGACTGGGTAATGGACTCCGTGGAGGCAGGCGCCCCCTCCAGCTGAATCATTTCACGGCGCAACACCTCGTCCTGAGTCGTGGTGTTGCCAAAGAATTCGATACGACGCACGTATGTCCGCTGGCCCGGATCAACCGCGATCACCAGGTCGACGGTCTCACCGTCGTCGGCCATTTCAGGGATACCGCGCACTTCGGCAAACGCGAAGCCTTCGGCCCCCAGGCGCTGACGCAACGCTTCCGTGGATGCGTTCAGGTCGCCACGAGAGAAAATCTCGCCACTGTTGATCTGCAGCAGGTTGCGCGCTTCGCTTTCGCTGATTTGCAGGTCGCCCGCGAAACGAATGTTACCAACCCGGTACTGGGTGCCCTCGTCGATGTTCAACGTCACGAAGATCTCGGACTTTTCAGGCCCAATCGAAACTTGCGTGGAGGTCACGTCGAAGTTGACATAGCCGCGATCCAGATAAAAAGAGCGCAGACGCTCGATGTCCCCAGAGAGCGCTTCCCGGGAGTACTCGTCCCGCGAGAACCAGCCAAAGAAACGTCCGGGACGGTCGTTCAGTTCGAAGACACCACGCAGCGTGTCGTCATCGAAATCACGGTTGCCCACGATATTGATCTGGCGAATCCTGGCCACTTCACCTTCGTTGATGTCGATGTTGACCTGAACCCGGCCTTCGTCGATTTCATCCACGCCGACATTGATGCTGGCGCTGTAGCGCCCCTGCGACTGATAAACCCCTTCCAGCTCACGCTCGATATCGTCGAGCGTGGAGAGCTGCAGCACTTGCCCTTCAGACAGGCCAGACTGACGCAGACCGTTACGCAGGTCGTCATCGGAAATCTGCCGATTGCCGGTAATGTTCAGACGCGCAATGGTGGGCCTTTCGACGACCTGAATGACCAGAACATCGCCTTCCCGGGCCAGCGAGACGTCTTCGAACAGGCCAGTGGCAAACAGGTCACGTGCGGCAGCGGCCAGCTGCTGCTCACTGACGCGGTCGTTGGCACTGACAGGAAACGCATTAAAGACCGAGGCGGCGGATACCCGCTGTAGTCCTTCCACACGAATGTCCGAAACATCAAAGGATTGTGCCTGGGCGCCGCTGGCGCCTGCCAGCAAGAGTGCCGCCATTCCAAGGGTCTTGATTTTCATGCAGTCAGTTCGCTCGCGTTGGTCTGCCTGTCGTTAAGACAGGCACCATATACATTTGTGCAGGCAGATGACAAGCCATCCGCGCGCTACACGCGTTATTACCACAGGCGCATCAAGTCGAAATAGAGCGCCATCAGCATCAGGGTGCCTACCATGGCCAGCCCAATGCGGAGGCCTATTGCCTGTGTCTGCTCAGATACTGGTCGCCCGCGCAGCACCTCGACGAAATAGTAAAGCAAATGACCACCGTCGAGCACGGGGATAGGCAGCAAATTTAGCACACCCAGGCTGATCGACAGATAGGCCAGAAAGCTAACGAAAGCTTCGGTACCTGCACGCGCTGAATCCCCAGAGATTTGCGCGATGGTAATGGGCCCCGACAGGTTGGAGGGCGAAATCAGCCCCACCAGCATTTTGCGAATGGCATCGACGGTGAGCAGCACCATATCACCGGTGCGTGACAGCGCCTGGCCCAGCGCCTCGATGGGCCCATAGCGAATATCGCGCAGCAGTTCGTCAGGCCAGTTGACCGGCTCGGCACCTGCTCCAATGTACCCAACCTCGACGCCACTCTCCAGCGTATTGCGCCCCGGCGTCATGGTCAGCGTACCGGCTTCGCCGTTGCGCTGGTAACCCACGCTGAGGGTCTGGCCTGCACTGTCACGAATGACTTCAACGAACTGCATCCAGTCGCGAACCGGCTCACCGTTCAGCGTGGTAATCCGGTCGCCTGCCTGAAGGCCAGCCTCGGCCGCTGCCTGGCCTTCCAACACCTGGCCCAGCACGGCAGGAACGTCGGGGCGCCAAGGCACGAAGCCCAGCGTTTCCAGCGGCTGCGGCGGGTCCTGGCGGACCATGTAGCGGCTGATCGGCAGCTGATATACCCGCGAAGCACTGCTGCCTTCCGGGCGCGCTTCGATGGCCAGCTCACCGTTGAAGCCGATCATCGATACCAGCTTCAAATTGATCTCTTCCCAGGAGCGCATGGCGTCGCCCTGGATGGCGGTGATTTCACTGCCCTGGGGCAAGCCCGCTTCGGCCGCCGGGGAGTTGGGCGTGACCGGCCCGACAATCGGCGCCACCGTAGTGGTACCGGCCACGAACAGTGCCCAATAGGCCACGATGGCCAGCAGGAAGTTGGCGATGGGGCCCGCCGCCACGATGGCGATACGCTGCCAGACAGTCTTGCGATTGAACGCCTGGTCCAGCTGCTCTTCGGGGACTGGCGCCTCGCGCTCGTCGAGCATTTTCACGTAGCCACCCAAAGGAATGGCGGCCACCGCAAATTCGGTCCCGTGGCGGTCCACCGTCGACCACAGCGGCTTGCCGAAACCGACCGAGAACCTCAGCACCTTCACACCGCACCGGCGCGCCACCCAAAAGTGGCCAAACTCGTGAAACGTGACCAGCAGGCCCAACACCACGATAACCGCTAGAATATTCTGTATCAGGCCCACGCCGTGCTCCTTTACATGACTCGCCGTTAGAGCGGAGAGGGCTCAGCCCTGCGCTGGCGTACGATGACGTCTGCCTGCTCACGCGCCCAGCGATCCGCATTCAATACTTGCTCAAGGGTCGCGGCAGCGCCTTGATAAGGCTGTGCCATGACCGCCGCCACCACCTCAGCAATCTCGCTAAAGCCGATGGTTTCCGACAGGAAGGCGTCCACCGCGACTTCATTGGCCGCATTGAGAATGGCCGGCGCCGCGCCCCCCTTCTGGATCGCCTCCCGCGCCAATCTCAGGCAGGGAAACAGCGCCTCGTCCGGCGCCTCGAACTCCAGTCGCGCTACCTGAAACAGGTCCAGCGCTTCGACCCCAGCATCGATGCGCTCCGGCCAAGCCAGGCCGTAGGCAATCGGGGTACGCATATCAGGGTTGCCCAGCTGCGCAATGACCGAGCCATCGTCGTAGGCTGCCATCGAATGAATGACGCTTTGGGGGTGCACGACCACCTGCACCTGCTCGGGCGTGGCATCGAACAGCCAGCAGGCCTCGATCAGCTCCAGGCCTTTGTTCATTAGCGTGGCGCTATCCACGGAGATCTTGCGCCCCATGGACCAGTTGGGGTGAGCACAGGCCTGCTCGGGGGTGACCCTGGCGATGTCGGCCGCCGCCCAGCCACGGAACGGACCGCCCGACGCGGTCAACAGCAGTTGACGCACGCCATGTCTGGCCAGCCCCCCACGATGCTCGCTGGGTAGACACTGGTAGATGGCATTATGTTCAGAATCGATCGGCAGCAGGATGGCACCAGAGCGCTCGACTGCCTCCATGAACAGCGCGCCGCTCATGACCAGCGCCTCTTTATTGGCCAACAGCACGCGCTTGCCTGCCTCTGCCGCCGCCAGCGCTGGTAGAAGGCCAGCGGCCCCGACGATGGCGGCCATGACGGTATCGACCTCTGCTGCGCTAGCCACGTCGCATAGCGACTCAGGGCCGGAGAGCACTCGGGTATCGATACCCGATTTTCCAAGCGCCTGCTGTAGCCACTGGGCATCGTTCGCGTCATCCAGCACCGCAAACCGAGGGCGGTGTACCTGACACTGCGCCAGCAAGGCTTCTTTTGAGGTATGAGCCGTCAATGCATAAACACGGTAGCGGTCAGGGTGACGGGCGATCACATCCAGGGTGCTGGTGCCAATCGAGCCCGTGGCCCCGAGCACCGTCACTTGCTGAACGGGTGCGGTGCTCATAGCGCGCTCACCTGAGCCTGCAGCACCAGCAGATAGCACAAGGCAAAAATCGGAATGGCGGCCGTCAGACTATCGATACGGTCCAGCACGCCCCCATGGCCGGGCAGCAGCTGGCTGGAGTCCTTGATATCACGGTAACGCTTGAGCATGCTTTCCAGCAGGTCGCCCAGCACCGAGATCAGCGTGACGACAGCCGTGATCAA
The DNA here is from genome assembly GCF_002810305.1 of Halomonas sp. 141. Taxonomy (NCBI): domain Bacteria; kingdom Pseudomonadati; phylum Pseudomonadota; class Gammaproteobacteria; order Oceanospirillales; family Halomonadaceae; genus Halomonas; species Halomonas sp. 141. The sequence continues at coordinate 29,377 of NZ_PINZ01000014.1, read as the reverse complement.
CAGCAGTGCGATGCCTCCAGCAACCCCCAGGGGCTGCCACAGCGCGAACAGCAGCGCTAGCAGGCACGTGGCCGCAAGACCGCCCAGCACGCCTTCCCAGGACTTGCCGGGGCTGACCCGCGGGGCCAGCTTTCGCTTGCCCCAGCGGCGACCGGCAAAGTACGCCCCGATGTCGGCACTCCACACCAGCAGCAGCACGAACAGCAGCCACACGGCGCCGCTATCACGCAGGACGTTGAACCCCACCCAGCAAGGCAGCAGCACCCAGACGCCCATCAACAGCCGCCGAGTGGTGCTCTGCCACTGCTGGCCCGCCGCCGGGTATTGAGTCACCCAGTACAGGTTCAGCAGCCAACCGGCAGCAGCCAGCCATAGCGGCCACACCGAATAGGCCGCCCCGCTAAACCACAGCAGCGCCATGAGCACCGCCATCCCGACGACGCCACCAAGCCGCTGGCTTGGTTGCGTCACGCCTGCGAGGTTGGTCCACTCCCAGGCACCCAGAAGCACCACAACGGCGGTAAACAGCGCAAACGCGCCGCCCTGTAATCCAAACAACCCGGCCAGCACCAGGGGTGCCAGCCAGGCAGCGGTGATGATTCGCTGTTTAAGCACCTTGCGCCTCTATTTGTTCGTCGGTCATGCCAAAGCGACGGCGTCTCATACAGAAATCGTCCACCGCCTCGTCGAAAGCCGCGCCGTTGAAATCGGGCCACAGCAAGGGAGAGAAATGCAGCTCTGCGTAAGCCAGTTGCCACAGCATGAAATTGGACAAGCGCTGCTCGCCACTGGTACGGATGCACAGATCCACCGGCGGCACCTGCGCCACTCCCATGGCGGCGTCCATTCGCGCCTCGTCAATGGCCTCGGGACTCAGCTCGCCTGCGGCCACCTGTTCGGCCAACTGGCGTGCGGCGCGAGTGATATCCCACTGGCCGCCGTAGTTGGCGGCAATCACCAGGTGCATGCCCGTATTGTCGGCAGTCAGTGCCTGAGCACGCTGAATGTGTTTCTGGATGGCGTGGGAAAAGCCACGCTGATCGCCAATGATGGAGAGCCGTATATTGCGCTCGTGAAGCTTCTTGACCTCACGCTTCAAGGCCATCAGAAAAAGCTCCATCAGCGCGTTGACCTCGGCCGCAGGGCGCTTCCAGTTCTCACTGGAAAACGCAAACAGGCTGAGGGTGTCGACGCCCCGCTCGGCGGCGCGCTCGATGACCGCACGCACGGCCTCGACGCCTGCTCGGTGGCCTCGCGCACCTGACAGCCCACGCGCCCGAGCCCAGCGATTGTTACCATCCATGATGATCGCAACATGGGACGGCAGCCCCTCCTCGGATCGAGAAGGCTCCGTGCCGCCCGGCTGCAGTGAGGGAAGCTGGGGGGAGGTCATGGGGTCTCGCACCAAAGATCAATCATATTAAAGCCAAGCGATGGCCCACGGGCAGCCAGGCTGCCCGTGGTGAAGTGAACGCAGTCTGCGATGTCGACGACATCGTTATACCTGCATGAGATCCTGCTCTTTTGCTGCCAACGCCTTGTCGATCTCGGCGATGTACTTGTCGGTCAGCTTCTGGATCTCGTCTTCGCCCTGGCGCTGATCATCTTCAGTGATCTCTTTCTCTTTCAACAGCGACTTGAAGTCACCGTTGGCGTCACGACGCACGTTACGCACCGCCACACGGGCCGTCTCGGCCTCGCCACGCGCCTGCTTGATGTAGCCCTTGCGCGTTTCTTCGGTGAGCATCGGCATGGGCACGCGAATCACGTTACCGGCACTGGAGGGGTTGAGCCCCAGGTCAGAGGTCATGATCGCTTTTTCGATCTTCGGCACCATGCCCTGCTCCCAGGGGGCAACGGTCAGGGTGCGCGCGTCTTCGACGCTGACCGAAGCCACCTGATTCAGCGGCACCTGGCCACCGTAGTACTCGACGGTCACGGCATCCAGGATGCTGGGATGCGCACGCCCGGTGCGAATCTTGTTAAAGTTGACGTGCAGCGCCTCGACGCTCTTCTTCATGCGAGATTCTGCATCTTTCTTGATGTCGTTGATCACGTTGTTACCCTCTGTCTATCAGCGTGCCTTCCTTGCCCCCTACTACCAGATTCAGCAGGGCACCAGGCTTGTTCATATCGAATACCCGCACCGGCATATCATGGTCACGTACCAGGCAGATAGCGGTCAAATCCATGACGCCCAGCTTCTGCTCCAGCGCATCGTCGTAGGAGAGCTGGTCGTATTTTACGGCGTCGGGGTACTTCACCGGGTCCTTATTGTACACGCCGTCCACCTTGGTGGCTTTGATGACGACGTCCACGTCCACTTCGATACCGCGCAAGCAGGCGGCCGAGTCCGTGGTGAAGAAAGGGTTACCGGTGCCTGCAGAGAACAGCACCACGTCGCCGGAGGTCAGATAGCGAATGGCGGTGCGGCGGTCATAATGCTCCACCACCCCGCTCATGGGAATCGCCGACATCACCCGTGAACGAATATTGGAGCGCTCCAGCGCATCGCGCATGGCTAGCGCATTCATCACGGTGGCCAGCATTCCCATGTGGTCACCCGTCACTCGGTCCATGCCCGCTTCGTTCAACGCAGCGCCACGGAACAAGTTACCCCCTCCAATCACGATACCCACCTGCACACCGATCCCGACCAGCTGGCCGATTTCCAGTGCCATTCGGTCCAGCACTTTGGGGTCGATACCAAAATCATGCTCTCCCATTAGCGCTTCGCCCGACAGCTTCAGCAAAATACGCTTGTATTTCGACTTCGACTTGTCGATTTTCGTGGCAGCGGGGGCAGACTCTTGAATCTCACGTGACATGGCATCTCTCCTGAGGCAGACCTGGACACAGGTGGGCGAGACAGCACCTGTATTACACAGGGGCCGGATACACGAAGGCGTGCGCTCGCGCGCACGCCATCATCTTACAGAAACCTCTGACCTTAGCGACGGCCAGCCTGTTCCATAACTTCTTTGGCAAAGTCGACTTCTTCTTTCTCGATGCCTTCGCCCACTTCAAAGCGAATGAAGCTGACCACTTCACCGCCAGCTGCCTTGACGAACTCGGCAACGGACTGGTTCGGGTCTTTGACGAACGGCTGCTCGGTCAAGCTGTTCTCGGCCAGATACTTCTTCAGGCGGCCTTCGACCATCTTCTCGGCGATCTGCTCGGGCTTGCCCGCCATGTCCGGCTGCGCCAGGATGATGGCTTTTTCCTTGTCCAGCTCTTCCTGGGGCATGTCGGCCGGGTGGGCCACTGCCGGGTTGATGGCAGCTACGTGCATGGCAACGTCCTTGGCAACCTCGGCATTACCGCCTTTCAGCACGGTCAGTACGCCAATGCGGCCACCGTGAACGTACTCGCCAACCAGACCAGCGTCTACAGCGTTGACGACGACGGCACGACGCACGCCGATGTTCTCGCCGATTTTCTGAACCAGCTGCTCACGCACAGACTCCAGATCACCCGCCATCACGGCCGCCACGTCTTCGCTCTTGGCAGCGAAAAAGGCATCCGCAACCTTATCGGCGAAGGCAATGAAGTTATCGTCGCGGGCAACAAAATCGGTTTCAGAGTTGATTTCGACCATGACGCCGTAGCTGCCGTCTTCAGCGACACGCGTTACCACGGCGCCTTCTGCAGCGGTACGACCCGCTTTCTTAGCGGCTTTTAGGCCAGAGCTTTTACGCAGGTTTTCGATCGCCACGTCAATGTCGCCGCCGGCTTCGGTGAGTGCTTTTTTGCACTCCATCATGCCAAGACCGGTACGTTCGCGCAGTTCCTTAACCTGAGAGGCGCTGATAGCTGCCATGAGTTTTCACCTCGGAAATGGTTCTAACTGAGAGTTAAACGCGCTACAGAGTATACGCACGACAGATGACCGTTGCGTATCATGGTGCAGAGCGCTTGCCGGCACCTGGTGCTCGGCGTGATCGGCCCGCCTGGGAGCACCCAAAGCGGGAAAAAGGGGGCATAAGGCCCCCTCTTGACGATGCGGCTCAACTGCCCGCCGCACCCACTGCCAGCGTTACTCGGCAGCAGCGTCAGCGTCGGCAGAAGCGGCTTCTTCCGTCACTTCGACAAACTCTTCGGGACGACCTTCTTTCGCACGGGTGCACGCGTCGGCAATCGCCTTCACGTAGATCTGGATCGCGCGGATGGAGTCATCGTTACCCGGGATCACGTAATCAACGCCATCCGGGTTAGAGTTGGTATCTACCACGCCAATGACCGGGATACCCAGCTTGTTGGCTTCGTTGATCGCGATGCGCTCGTGGTCAACGTCGATCACGAACAGTGCGTCCGGCAGGCCGCCCATGTTCTTGATACCACCGATAGAACGCTCGAGCTTCTCTTGCTCACGCGTGGCCATCAAGACTTCTTTCTTGGTCAGCTTTTCGAACGTGCCGTCTTCGCGCATGACTTCGAGGTCACGCAGACGCTTGATGGACTGACGAATGGTCTTGAAGTTGGTCAGCATGCCGCCCAACCAGCGATGGTTGACGAACGGCTGGCCAACACGGCTGGCTTCTTCCTTGATGATCTTGCTCGCGCTGCGCTTGGTACCAACAAACAGGATCTTGTTGTTGGAAGACGCCATCTTCTCGATCACGTCGATCGCTTCGTTCAGCGCCGGCAGAGTGTGCTCAAGGTTGATGATGTGAATCTTGTTGCGCGCGCCGAAGATGTATTTGCCCATCTTCGGATTCCAGTACTTGGTCTGGTGACCGAAGTGAGCGCCTGCTTTCAGCAGGTCACGCATATTGACGTGAGACATGGTAAAACTCCTGAAACTCGGGTTAGGCCTCCACGCACCCCATGGATCCGACCAGTAGCGCCGCCAGGCGTTGCTAAAGGCACCCGGGACCATGTGCCGGTGCATGTGTGTTTTCAAGGCTTGCTATCGTGCAACCCAGCCATGCCGGGTTGCGCTCTTGTTGCTCTTGCCTGTCGCCTGCGTCAGCAAAAGAAGCTGCGGATGGCGATTGCAGGAAAGCGCGCGGCTTTATACCATAGATCATTGCCAAGATGAAGTCGCCGCTGCGTTATAGCTGCCGTAATGACCGCTCATCCCCTACTCTGAAGCCACATCGAGAATTCATGAACGTTCCCATCAAGACGCCTTCTGAAATCGAGAAAATGCGCGAAGCCGGACGCCAGGCCGCCAGCGTCATCGAAATGATCACGCCGCACATCCAGGCAGGCATCAGCACCGGCGAGATCGACCGTCTGTGCCACGAGTACATCGTCAACGAACTGGGCTCGACCCCGGCGCCGCTGAACTATCACGGTTTCCCCAAGGCCACCTGCACCTCGATCAACCACGTGGTGTGTCACGGCATCCCGGATGACGCCAAGAAGCTGAAAAACGGCGATATCATGAACCTGGACATTACCGTGCGCACCCCCGACGGTTACCACGGCGACTCCAGCGTGATGTTCGTGATCGGCGAGACCATCCAGGGCGAGCGGCTGTGCCGCATCACCCAGGAGTGCCTGTACAAGAGCATCGCCCTGGTCAAGCCCGGCGTGCGTCTTTCCGAGCTGGCCCGCGTGATCCAGCAGCACGCCGAAGCCAACGGCTACTCGGTGGTGCGTGACTTCTGCGGTCACGGCATCGGCGCCGAGTTCCACGAAGACCCTCAGTTCCTGCACTACGATGGCTACGCCCCGGATGCCGACATTCGCCTCGATGCGGGCATGTGCTTCACCATCGAGCCGATGATCAACGTGGGCGGCTACAAGACCAAAGTGTTGCGCGACGGCTGGACCGCGGTGACCAAGGACCGCAGCCTGTCGGCGCAGTGGGAGCACACGCTACTGGTCACCGAGACCGGCGTGGAAGTGCTCACCGCACGCAGCAACGAAGACCTCGGCTTTCTGAACGCCTGATGCTACTACACCACTACCGGTTCGAGCCGGACACGTCGCTTTTCGACCTGGACCTGTTTCGCACCGAACTGTCCGGGGCGCGCTCACCCATCGCCCCGTTCAAGGCGGCGCTCAAGGAGATTCAGGCGCGCCTTGACGAACAGTTTCGCGCGGGTGCGGACATACGTGATCTGGTACGCGGCCGCGCGTGGTATCTCGACCAGCTGCTGGCAATTGCCTGGCAGCGCCACGCCTGGCCCGACGACGGCATTGCGCTGGTGGCGGTGGGCGGCTACGGGCGCGGGGAGCTGCACCCCCACTCGGACATCGACTTGCTGCTGCTGCTCGAACACGATGACGACACCCCCTACCGAGAGCCGCTGAGCGCCTTCGTGACGTTCCTGTGGGACATCGGTCTGGAGATCGGCCATAGCGTACGCTCGCTCAACGACTGCGAGCGGGAGGCCGAAGCCGACGTGACGGTCATCACCAATCTTCTGGAGTCACGCTTGATCGCGGGCCCCGAGCGCCTGCGTGAACAGATGCGCGAGCGCCTGAGCGCGCCCCACGTATGGCCCGCCGACCGCTTTTTCGAGGCCAAGTGGCAAGAGCAGATTTCCCGCCACTACCGCTACAACAACTCCGAGTACCACCTGGAGCCCAACCTGAAAAGCTCGCCCGGTGGCCTGCGAGACATTCAGATGATCGGCTGGGTCGCCAAGCGGCACTTCGGCACCGAGCAGTATACCGACATCGTCGCCAACGGGTTCATGAACGACGCCGAGCTGCGCATCCTCAGCCAGGGGCAGTCGTTCCTGTGGCAGGTTCGCTACGCTCTGCACATGCTCACCGGGCGCGCCGAAGACCGCCTGCTGTTCGACCACCAGCGCACCATCGCCGAGATGTTCGGCTTCAAGGACACACCCGAGCGGCTGGCCGTCGAACAGTTCATGAAGCGCTACTACCGCCATGTGACGGCGCTGGCAGGCCTCAACGACATGCTCCTGCAGCACTTCGATGAAGTGATCCTGCGCGGCACAGAGTCGCTGGAAACCGTCAAGCTCAACGACCGTTTCGAGATCAAAGGGGGCTACATTCAGGCCCGCTCGCGCAACCTGTTTCGTGAACGCCCGGCGGCCATGCTGGAGCTGTTTCTGCTGATGGCCAAGCACCCGGAAATCGAAGGCGTGCGCGCCGACACCATTCGTCTGATCCGTGACCATCGCCATCAGATCGATGACCACTACCGGGAAGACCCGCGCCACCAGCGGCTCTTCATGGCGCTCATGCGGGCGCCGGGCAACGTGCCTCGTCAGCTCCGGCGCATGAACCGTTACGGCATTCTGGGCAAGTACCTGCCGGAGTTCGGCCGAGCAGTGGGGCTGATGCAGCACGACCTGTTTCATATCTACACCGTGGACGCCCACACCCTGCGCCTGCTGAAATTCCTGCACGGCTTCCGCAAGCCCGAGGCAAAGGACGACTTCCCGGTGGCCGCCAACCTGATCCACCAGCTGCCCAAGCTGGACCTGCTGTGGATCGCTGGCCTGTTCCACGACATCGGCAAAGGGCGCGGCGGAGACCACTCGGAAATCGGCGCCCGTGACGTGGCGCAGTTCTGCCGTCGTCATCACGTCTCCCAGCACGATACGAACCTGGTCAGCTGGCTGGTCGAGCATCACCTGCTGATGTCGATGACTGCCCAGAAGCGCGACATCAGCGACCCGGACGTGATCCGCGACTTTGCGCTGGTCGTGCGCGACGAAACCCGCCTGGACTACCTCTACGTGCTCACCGTGGCGGACATCAATGCCACCAACCCCACGCTATGGAACGGCTGGCGGGCCTCGCTGCTGCGCCAGCTGCATGCAGAGACCAAGCGCGCCCTGCGCCGAGGGCTGAAAAACCCGCCGGACAGAGACGACTGGGTGAGAGAGACACGCACCGAGGCCCGCTCACTGCTGCAGACCGTTGGAGTGGATAGCCAGCAAATCGATCAGCTATGGGAGTCCTTGGGGGAGGACTACTTCCTGCAGTACGCCCCCAGCGAGATCGTGTGGCAGACCCAGGGCATTCTGGCCCATCAGCCCTCCCCCCTGCCGCTGGTGCTGATCAGTGCCCCCACCGCCGACATGGCCGAGGGCGGCACCAAGGTGTTTATCCACACCCGCTCCGTGGATGATCTGTTTGCCGCCACGGCTGCGGCCATGGAGCAGTTGGGGCTGTCCATCCACGATGCGCGGATCGCCACGTCCCACAACGACTGGACGCTGAATACCTTCATCGTGCTGGATAGCCATAGCCAGCCAATCCGTGACCCACAGCGCATCGAAGAGATGCGCAGCCACCTGGTGGAAGAGCTGGACGACCCGGACGACTACCCCGAGATCGTCACCCGGCACACCCCGCGCCAGCTGAAGCACTTCAAGGTGCCCACGGAAGTCGTCATCGAGCAGGACCCGGCCAATGAGCGTACGCTGCTGGAGCTGACCGCCCCTGACCGCCCCGGCCTGCTGGCCCGAGTGGGACGTATCTTCATGGAGCAGGATATCGCCCTGTCGGCCGCCAAGATCGCCACCCTGGGCGAGCGCGTCGAGGACGTCTTTTTCATCACCACCAAGGCCGGTGAACCGCTCACCGACCCCGCCCGTCAACAGCAGCTTCGTGAGCGGCTGATCGACGTATTGAGCGTCTAGCCCAAGTGCCTGGCCGAGCAGCCCCTGGTCGTTGGGTTTGAGCCTGCCCCAGGGGTTGCCTATAATCGGCGGTTCGATAAACGGTACGGACTCGCCATGAACTCAGACCTGAACGCCCTGCACCCCTATCCGTTTGAAAAGCTGGCCGCCCTCAAGGCGACGCTCACGCCTCCGGCGGGGCTTGCGCATATTCCGCTGACCATTGGCGAGCCCCAGCATGCTCCTTACCAGGGCGCACTGGACGCACTCATTGCCCACCAGTTGGAGATGGCGCGCTACCCAGCCACCAACGGCCTGCCCGCCCTGCGCGAGACCATTGCCACCTGGGCCACCCAGCGCTTTGGTCTGGCGGGGCTGGACGCCGAACGCCAGGTGCTGCCGGTGAACGGCACCCGTGAAGCCATCTTCGCCTTTGTGCAGGCGGCGCTGGACCGCACCCGCCCCGCCAGAGTAGCCGTGCCCAACCCGTTTTATCAGATCTACGAAGGCGCCACGCTGCTGGCAGGCGGCGAGCCACTTTACCTGGACTGCACCGCCGACAATGGCTTTCGCCCCGATTTCGCAGCCGTCAGCGCCGACACCTGGCGCGACGTGCAGATCGTCTTCCTCTGCTCTCCGGGCAATCCCACCGGCGCGGTGACCCCGCTGGCCGAGTTCAAGCAGCTCATTGCCCTGGCCGACGAACACGACTTCATCATCGCCTCCGACGAGTGCTACTCCGAGCTCTACCTGGACGAAGCCACTCCGCCGCCCGGGCTGCTGCAGGCCTGCGCCGAGCTGGGCCGCGATGACTACCGCCGCTGCGTGGTGTTTCATTCGCTCTCCAAACGCTCCAACCTGCCAGGGCTGCGCTCGGGTTTCGTGGCGGGCGACGCCGATCTCCTCGCTCCGTTCAAGCGCTACCGCACCTACCACGGCTGCGCGATGTCACTGCCGCTGCAGCACGCCTCCATCGCTGCCTGGCAGGACGAAGCCCACGTGCGCGCCAACCGTGACGCCTACCGCGAGAAATTCAGCGCTGTCACCGAGGTTCTTGCGCCGGTCATGTCGTTCCCGACGCCCGAAGCCAGCTTCTACCTGTGGCCCGCCGTGCCGGGGGGCGACGATATCGCCTTTGCTCAGCGACTGTTCAGCGAACAGCATGTCAGCGTGCTGCCTGGCAGCCTGATGGGCCGCCCAGGCAAGGAGGGGCATAATCCAGGCGCAGGTCGTCTACGCTTAGCGTTGGTGGCAGAGCTCGAACCGACCCTGGAAGCAGCCAAGCGTCTGCGCCAGCTGATCGAGCGCAGCTAACGCCGCCGATACCCCACGACAAGGAGGCTTTTCCATGCTGACGCTATATATCATCAACACCTGCGACACCTGCCGCAAAGCCCGCAAGGCGCTGGAGGAGAGCGGTATTCCCTTCAAGACCCATGACCTGCGCAAGGATGGCCTGTCGGCCAGTCTGCTGGAGCATATTCTCGAGCGGGTGCCGCTGCTGGAAGCCATCAATAAACGCAGCACCACCTGGCGCAACCTGCCCCAGGAGGAAAAGGATCAGCTGGACGCCACGTCGGCCCGTCGGCTGCTGCTGGAACAACCCACGCTGCTCAAACGTCCGCTACTCGAAGTCGACAACAGCACCATCCTGGTCGGCTACCGCGACGGCGATTACGACAAACTGAGCGGCTGAACGCCCCCTCTTAGACACACAACCTTGAAGGAAGCCCCGTTATGCTGAGCTTTGCGCTTGGAATTGGTACCCAAAACACCCAGGGTGACTGGCTGGAAATCTACTACCCGGCCCCGCTGCTGAACCCCGACGAGAGCCTGGTGGCCGCCGCCAGGGAAGCGCTGGGCGCCGCTGCCGAGAACAGCCCTGTCAGCTTCCTGCCGGAAGACTGCACCCGCCTGGCCAAGGCACTGGAAGCCGCGGGTCATTCCGAGCAGGCAGCGCTGGCCGAGTCTTTCGCCACCAGCCAGCGCCCGCTGGTAGCAATGTTCCTGGACACCGACCAGGCGCCGCAAACCGTGCCGGAGGTCTACCTCAAGCTGCACCTGCTGTCCCACCGTCTGGTGAAGCCCCACGGCCTGGACCTGACCGGCATGTTCGGCCTGCTGCGCAACATCGCCTGGACCAACGAAGGCGCCATCGACATCGAAGAGCTGCCGGCTCGCCGCCTCAAGGCACGCCTGGCAGGCCGCGCGCTGTCCGTCGACTGCGTCGACAAGTTCCCCAAGATGACCGACTACGTGGTGCCCACCGGCATCCGCATTGGCGACACCGCCCGCGTACGCCTGGGCGCCTACCTGGGCGAAGGCACCACGGTCATGCACGAAGGCTTCGTCAACTTCAACGCGGGCACCGAAGGCCCGGGCATGATCGAAGGCCGCATTTCAGCGGGCGTCATGGTCGGCAAAGGCTCCGACCTGGGCGGCGGCTGCTCCACCATGGGCACCCTCTCCGGTGGTGGCAACATCATTATCAAGGTGGGCGAAGGCTGCCTGATCGGCGCCAACGCCGGTATCGGCATTCCGCTGGGCGACCGCTGCACCGTGGAAGCGGGCCTGTACATCACCGCTGGCTCCAAGGTGACCGTCCTCGACGACCAAGGCCAGGAGGCCAACACCGTGGCCGCCCGTGAGCTGGCTGGCCAGGACGACCTGCTGCTGCGCCGCAACTCGCAAAATGGCCGCATCGAGTGCCTCACCAACAAGAGTGCCATTGCGCTGAACGAGGCGCTGCATGCCCACAACTGAGTCTGCTGCCCTGTCACCGACGCTCACCCTGGCCTTTGACCTGCTGGGTCGCGCGTCGGTGACCCCGGACGACGAGGGCTGCCAGGACCTGATGATCGAGCGCCTCACGGCGCTCGGTTTCCATGTCGAGCAGCTGCCGTTCGGCGATGTGAAAAACTTCTGGGCCGTGCGCGGCCATCATGGCCCGGTGCTGGCCTTCGCCGGGCATACCGATGTGGTGCCCAGCGGGCCGCATACCAGCTGGGAGTTTCCGCCCTTCGAGCCATGCATCGACGAGCAGGGCATGCTCTGCGGGCGCGGTGCGGCCGACATGAAAGGCAGCCTGGCCGCCATGCTGACCGCCGTGGAGCGCTTCGTGGCCCGCTACCCCGACCACGACGGCCGTATCGCCTTCCTGATCACCTCCGATGAGGAAGGCCCCGCCGTGGACGGCACCCGAGCCGTGGTGGAGCACCTGCGCGAGCGCAACGAACGGCTGGACTACTGCATCGTCGGCGAGCCCTCTTCCACGGCGCGGCTGGGGGATGTGATCAAGAACGGCCGACGCGGCTCGCTGGGTGGCGTGCTGCATGTCAAAGGGGTGCAGGGGCATGTGGCCTACCCCCACTTGGCACGCAACCCCATTCACCAGGCGCTGCCTGCGCTCGATGCCCTGGCACGCGAGCACTGGGATGCTGGCAACGACTTCTTTCCCGCCACCAGTTTCCAGATTTCCAATGTGCGCGCGGGTACCGGGGCGACCAACGTGATCCCTGGCGACATCGAAGTGGTGTTCAACTTCCGCTACTCCACGGAAGTGACCCACGAAGCGCTGAAAGCCCGCACCGAAGCGATTCTGGATCGCCATGGCCTCGAGTACCATGTGGACTGGACCCTGAACGGCGAGCCCTTCCTGACCGCCGAAGGCGAACTGGTCGATGCGGCCATTCGCGGCGTGGAAGCCGTCACCGGCGAGCGCCCGCAGCTGTCGACCAGCGGCGGCACCTCCGATGGCCGTTTCATTGCCACCCTGGGGGCACAGGTGGTGGAGCTGGGCCCGCTCAACGACACCATTCACAAGGTGAACGAACGCGTGCTGGCCAGCGACCTCGATGCGCTCAGCCGCATCTACGAAGCCACCCTGCAGGCGCTGCTCACTACTGACGAGGTATGCGTATGATGGAGCGGTTTCCGGATATCGAAGTGTACCTGGCCCGCGTGTCGCTGGACGATCTCAACGCCTGGCTCAGCGAGGCGCTCGCCGCCCCACCGCTGGGCCCGGCGGGCAAGGGCAAGTGGAAAACCCGTGGCCAGCATCAGGGGGAAAGCGTCCCGGTGCTGCTGGTGGACAACGCCGCCGACGGCTTTGCCAGCCTGTGGTTCGACAGCGCCCACACCCCCTGGCACACCGACCAGGAGTGCGCGCAGCACGCGGCCGAAGCGCTCAACGTGGAAGTCCGCTGTTCGCTGGGCGGCTGGCACCCTGGCGATGACCCGGACCGCTTCTGGCAAGTGCTGCCCGGCGGCCAGGAAAAAGCCATCGAATGGCCAGACTCCGGTCGCTAAACGCAAAAACCCCCGCACAAGGCGGGGGTTTTCCTGTCAGCAACCGCGCCGGAGCGCTTATTCGATAATGCTGACATCATCGGCCTGAAGGCCACGGTCGTTCTTGATCACGTGGTAACGCACGATTTGGCCTTCGGCCAGCATGCGTGGGCCACGACCGCGTATCGCCCGAAAATGCACGAAGACATCTTCGCCATTGTCCCGGGTGATGAAGCCGTAGCCCTTGTTGGTGTTGAACCACTTGACCTCGCCCTCTTCACGGCCATCGTTGGGGTCGATGATATCCTCTTCTTCATCGTCCACCACGGGTGCTGCCTGGGGCTGACGCGTGGCAGGTTTGACCCTGGCCACATCGGCCTTTACCACCATGGGTGGTGCCAGAGCCGCAGCCGCCAGCGTACCGACGAACAACATTGCAAAACAGCCAAGTGCCACAGCGGCATACACACTGAAAGCAGCCTCGGCCAACCACTGTTCAGCCAGCGGTGCATTGGTTAAATGAACAATCCCCGCCAGAAGAAGCGGCGTGGGGGCGGCCAGTAAGATACTGATAAAGAAACAGCGAAAAACAACTTTTGGGTTCATGGATGATAAAAGCTCTCTTGTTGTATGGGTAACAGAAGCAAGACAATACTCGGCCTACCAGGCCCTTTCCTAACAGTACCGAGCATACTACATACGGTGACGATGTTATCATGACAAACGACTCAACGCCTGCCGAGCTCACTCAACGTATTGAATCGTTGGAAAGTCGGCTGGCTTATCAGGAACATTGGCTGGACACCCTCGACCAGGCCGTCGCCCAGCAGGAGCGCCGCCTCGAAAAGCTGGAACAGCTGAGCGCCCTGATGCGTGAACGGCTCCGCGAACAGCATCAGGCGCTGCAAACCAGCGACTCACAGGGCGGCTTTCGCCCCGAAGACGACATCCCGCCCCACTACTAATGGACTAACCGCTTACCCGGGTCACTTCACCACGCTGGCCGGTTCGATGCTTTCCAGGCCAAACGCCTGGGCGACGGCCCGGTAGGTAATCTGGCCATCGTGGACGTTCAGCCCGGGCAGAAAATGGGTATCGTCTGCCAGCGCCAGGCGCCACCCCTTGTCGGCAAGCGCCAGCACGAACGGCAGCGTCGCGTTGGTGAGCCCCAGGGTAGACGTACGTGCCACGGCGCCGGGCATGTTGGCCACACAGTAGTGCACGATGCCATCCACCAGATAGGTGGGCTCGGCGTGGGTCGTGGGCTTGCTGGTTTCGAAACAGCCGCCCTGGTCGATGGCCACGTCCACCAGCACACTGCCGGGTTTCATCTCGGCCAGCATGGCACGGGTGATCAATTTGGGAGCTGCCGCGCCGGGGATCAGCACCGCGCCCACGATCATGTCGGCAGTGCGTGCCGCGTGATCCAGCGCATCGGCGGTGGAGTAGACGGTTTTGATACGCCCCTGGTAGCGCGCATCCAATGCTTCCAGCCGGGCCACCGAGGTATCGAGAATCGTCACCTCTGCCCCTAGCCCCGCCTTATTCACGAGGGTGCTGATTGAGCGGTCTGAAGGTACTGGCTGTTGGCATTGCTTATCAGGATTCGCCTCTTCAGCGCGAGTGGCTGTTGTAGTGCTATCCAGCCGTGCTGCACAGTGTTTTTCCTGATGTTAGGATGATAGCCACAGTCTCACTCGATACCGGTCATCCCGGCGAGCCAAATGGACTGGGTGTTGACGGAGACGAACAATGCATATCGAAACGATTCGAATTAAAAATTTCAAGAGTTTTCGCCACGCCAAGATGGAAGGCTTGCCACGCTTCTGTGTTGTCGTCGGTGCTAACGGCTCAGGAAAATCAACCCTATTTGATGTTTTTGGTTTCCTCAAGGATTGCTTAACCTTCAATGTTAAGCAAGCACTGCAGGTCCGTGGCGGGTTTAAAGAAGTACTTAGCCGTGGTGTAGACAGTAATGAATCCATTGAGCTGGAAATAAAGTTTCGTATGGATATTGCTGGCGTCGAACGATTGATCTCATACTTGATCGAAATAGGAATGGAAAATCGACAGGTGACAGTTAGGCGTGAAGTGCTTCGTTACAAACGTGGTCGCTATGGTTCACCTTATCACTTCCTGGATTTTTCAGGCGGCGTGGGCTACGCCATCACGAATGAAGAAGATTTCGACAAGCAAGATGAAGAACTTCAAAGGGAGCAGCAAAATGTTGGCAAAGATGCATTGGCGATTAAAGGCTTAGGACAATTCGAACGATTTAAAGCAGCCAATGCATTTCGTCAACTAATAGAAAACTGGCATGTTTCAGATTTTCATATCAATTTGGCTCGTGGTAGCAAAGAAGCCATTGGAGAATTCGAGCACCTCTCTATATCAGGTGATAACTTGCAGTTAGTAGCAAGAAATATTTATGAAAATCACCCTGGCATTTTTGACCAAATGGTCGAAGCGATGAAACATCGGGTTCCAGGCATTAATAAAATAGAACCCATCCAGACGCAAGATGGACGGCTGATTCTAAACTTTCAAGACGACTCATTCATCGATCCATTTATCGACCGGTATGTATCTGACGGCACCATTAAAATGTTTGCTTATCTAGTACTACTCTACGATCCTGAGCCACACCCCTTGCTTTGTATCGAAGAACCGGAAAACCAGCTTTATCCTACCTTACTGTGGGAATTGGCAGAAGAATTTCGTGCTTACGCTGAGAGAGGAGGACAAGTTTTTGTATCGAGTCACTCTCCTGATTTCCTTAATGCCGTACAGGTGGAGGAAGTCTACTGGCTCGTGAAAGAGAAAGGCTATACAAACATATGTCGAGCCAAGGACAGTCGACAGCTTGTTGCCTTTATCGAGGAAGGGGATCAGATGGGTTATCTTTGGAAAGAAGGTTTTTTTGAAGGGGCAGGACCAGAATAATGGAACTAGTTTTCTTTTTGGAGGAGCCCTCAGCCAAGGCAATGTTGCAAGGGATAATACCTCGCCTCTTACCAGGCATCGAAACTCGCTATATTGTTTTTGAAGGGAAGCAGGATTTAGAAAAACGCCTGCCGATACGTTTACGAGCATGGCAAAACCCAGAGTCATGCTTCCTGGTCATGCGTGATCAGGACTCAGGTGACTGCCTGCAAATCAAGCAGCGTCTAATGACGCTATGCAGCGAGGCAGGCCACCCTGATGCCATCGTTCGCATTGCCTGCCATGAGCTTGAAAGCTTTTATCTTGGAGACCTCAAGGCGGTTGCACAAGCCCTTGGGCCTGCCAGCTTGGCAAAGCAGCAAACGAAAGCCAAATACCGCACCCCTGACCGTCTGAATAACGCAGCCCAAGAGTTGAAGCGCATTGCTCCAAAGTACCAAAAGCTATCCGGCTCTCGTGCGTTAGGCTTAGCGATAGCACTGGAGGGGAATCACTCACAAAGTTACAACCAGCTATTGGCAGGTATTAAAAAGGCATGCGGCATTCGGTAGTCAACACTACCAAAACACGGCTGTTTATTCCGCCACCACCGCAGCGCCATAAATGCGCTGGTACTCCTCCGGCAAGCGCTTGGGGCGACCGCTGGAAAGCGCGACACAGGCAAACCGCGTGCGCGCCTTCAGCAGCGTCTTGCCGTCTGCTGGCCGTATCAGTTGAAAGCGGCGCGTCAGGCTGAAGCGGCCGTCGCAGTCGACGATCCAGGTGGCCAGGCAGAGCGTGTCGTCTTGAAAAGCAGGGGCGAGGTAGTCCAGCTCGTGGCGGTGGACCACCATCGCCCGGTCCAGCGCCCGATAGCGTTCCAGCGACAGCCCCAACGCCTCGGAGTGGGCCCAGCTGATCTGCTCTACCCAGCGCAGGTACTCGCTGTTATTGACGTGCCGGTAAGCGTCGATGGCTTCCGGCGCGACCTGCAGCGTGAGTACGAACGGCTCTGGCAATGCCCACTCCATGTGGCCACCTCCTTTCCTATGACGACGGCGCTCGACAGCGGGCGATGCTCAGTCGCGGAAGACCCGCACGCCCAGCGCTTTCAAGTAAGCAGTTTCGGGAATCGCCGGGTGCACGGGGTGATCCGGCCCTTGATGGCCCTGGAAAATCACCTGGCCATGGCGGTCCTGATGGCGCACGGCACCGCGCACCACATCCACCAGCCGCTCGTGGGCCAGATGCATGGAGCAGGACGCCGACAGCAGCAGGCCATCGCGCCCCAGCAGGCGCATTGCCTCGCGGTTGAGTCGTGCATAGGCGCGCTCACCGTTGGGGATATCCTTGCGCTTCTTGATGAACGCAGGCGGGTCGAGAATCACCACGTCGAACTGCTCGCCATCGGCTTTCAATGCGGCCAGCGCTTCGAAGGCGTCGCCTTCCCCCACGGCCACCTGCTCCTGCACGCCGTTCAGCTCGGCATTGCGCGCCACTTGTTCCAGGGCAACGCCGGAGGCATCCACACACAGCACTTCGGAGGCGCCGCTGGCGGCAGCCTGAACGCCCCAGCCACCCACATAGCTGAAGACGTCCAGCACGCGCTTTCCAGCAACCTGACTGTTCAACCAGGCCCGGTTGACGCGGTGGTCGAAGAACCAGCCGGTCTTCTGGCCGTTGAGTACCGGCACCGCAAAGGTCACGCCGTTTTCCACCAGCAGCACTTCGTCGGGCAGGGTGCCCTTGACCACTTCCACGTGGGCTTCCAAGCCTTCCTGGCGGCGGCCCCCGGTATCGTTACGGAATACGATGACCTCAGGCTTGATGACCTTTTCCAGCGCATCGACGATCTCGTCGGCCAGCGCCTGCATGCCGGCGGTATTGAGCTGCACGACCAGCACATCGCCAAAGCGGTCGATGATCAGTCCTGGCAGCAGGTCGCCCTCGCCATGAATCAGACGATAGAAGGGCTGATCGAACAGGCGCTGGCGCAGCGCCAGCGCCTGATTGAAACGGTGCACGAACAGCGAGCGATCCAGGCGCATTTCCGGGTCGCGGGACATGATCCGCGCACAGATCAACGAGTGCGGGTTCACGTAGGCCACGCCCAGGGTCTTGCCGTTGGAGGCCTCTATCAAGGCAGGCTCGCCCGCCTCGAAGGTCTTCAGCGGCGTTTCCTTGATATCGACTTCGTTGGAGTAGATCCACAGATGGCCAGCCTTCAAGCGGCGATCGGCATTTTTATTCAGGCGCAGGCGTTGAGTCACAACATTCTCCAGATAAACAAAACAGTTAGCCGCCCAGGGCGGCGCTCAGCGCTGGCAACCGGGGCAGAATACGCTGGCCCGCTGCCCCAGGGTAATGCGCTTGAGTTCGCTGCCACAGCGCAGGCAAGGCTGGCCATGGCGACCATAGACATTCAATTGCTGGGCAAAGTAGCCCGGCTCCCCCTGGCCGCTGACGAAATCGCGCAGCGTGGTGCCACCTTGGGTAATGGCCGCCGCCAATACTTCCTTGACCGCCTGGGCCAGCGCTTCGTAGCGCGCCAGTGAAATGCGTCCGGCGGCCCGGCGCGGGTCGATGCCCGCCATGAACAGCGCCTCGGCGGCATAGATGTTGCCCGCTCCCACGACCACGCGGTTATCCATCAGGAAAGGCTTCACGGCGACGCGCTTGCCGCGCGACAGTGCGTGGAGCCATCGGCCCGTGAAGGCATCGTCGAGGGGTTCCGGGCCCAGGTGCGCCAGCCGCGTATCGAACTGTGCATCGGCGTGCTGCCAATCGACGAAGCCAAAGCGGCGCGGGTCGTGATAGCGCAATATATGCCCGCTGGCGGTGACGATATCCACATGGTCATGCTTTTTGGGCAGATCACCCAGCCGGGCAATCCGCAGGCTACCCGACATGCCCAGGTGCCACAGCAGCGTGGCGTGGCCGGTAGGCGTGGCCAGCGGGATCTGCAGGTATTTGGCGCGCCGGGCAAGCTCACCCACGCGAGCCCCGACCAGCCGCTCGGCCAGGTCATCCGGCACGGGAACGCGCAGGCGCGGCTGGCGTACCAGCACTTCGGTAATCTCCTGCCCTTCCAGGTAAGGCGCGATACCACGCCGCGTGGTTTCCACTTCAGGCAATTCGGGCATGATGAAAGCCTATGATGACAGCACAGTGACAGCGATGCTAACACGCGAAACGCAAACGTTAGACATGCAAAAACCCGGCTTGGGGCCGGGTTTTTCAACAGGCGCTCGCCTGCGGTGAAAGCCGATCATCGTAACCGAGGTTACTTGATCTTGGCTTCCTTGTAGATGACGTGCTTACGGACGACCGGGTCGTATTTCTTGAATTCGAACTTATCCGGGGTGTTCCGCTTGTTCTTGTCAGTGGTGTAGAAGTGGCCAGTACCGGCACTAGACACCAGCTTGATCTTATCGCGCATGGTTTAACTCTCCCAAAAATGCTGAGCCAGAAACTGGCTTAGATAGCGTCGCCGCGTTTGCGGATGTCGGCCAGAACCGAGTCGATACCTTTCTTGTCGATGATGCGCATGCCTTTAGAGGAAACGCGCAGCTTGACGAAGCGGTTTTCAGACTCCACCCAGAAGCGATGGGTGTGCAGGTTCGGCAAGAAACGACGACGAGTCTTGCGCTGGGAGTGAGAAACGTTATTACCAGTTACCGGACGCTTGCCGGTAACCTGACATACTTTGGACATGAGAGCCTCCAACCGCTTGGCGAGTTGTTCAAAACTGTCGGGCAAACCGGAGCAGGGAGGGAGTCGACGCAGTTAACCGCCTAGCTGTACCCAAATCCGTTATTCAACCCAAGTTCAAAGGTGGCACTTTATACCAGAGCACCCGGCCACCAGCAAGCGAAACCGCCCAAAAAGGCCAAAAAAGCACGTTTTTGGACAATTTTCGTCACGACAGCCGCAGCATCGAGCGGGCCAGCCTGCCTTTTCGATACTACTGGAGTGCGTGCGCATGACCTGCCCGCTAGAGCCAGCCGCGCTCGGCAAAGGACACCACGTCTCCGTCTCCCACCACAAAATGATCCAGCACTCGCACGTCAAAGAGAGCAAGGGCATCTTTCAAGCGTTCGGTGATACGTCGATCAGCGTCGCTGGGCTCAGCCACACCCGAAGGGTGATTGTGGGCCAGGATGACAGCGCCAGCGTGGAGTTCCAACGCACGCTTGGCAACTTCGCGGGGGTAAACGGATGCGCTGTCTAGGGTACCGCGAAACAGGGATTCATAGCGAATGATTCGGTGCTGAGTATCCAAAAAAAGTACCGCAAACTCTTCATGCCCCAGGTGGCGCAGCTGCGAACTCAGGTAGTGGCGCACCAGGGCAGGCGAGGTCAACGCGTTGCCGCGTGCCAGCTGGCTGGCCAAATGTCGCCGCGATAGCTCCAGCGTGGCCTGCAACTGGGAAAACTTGGCATCGCCCAATCCACGGGCGGCACAAAACTGCTCTCTGTCTGCCTCCAGCAGCTGCCGCAACCCGCCAAAGCTCGCCAGCAGGTCACGCGCCAGGTCCACTGCCGAACGCCCCTGAACCCCCACCCGCAGAAAGATCGCCAGCAGTTCGGCATCCGATAACGACTGCGCCCCCATGGTCAGCAGTTTTTCACGGGGTCGCTCACCCTCTGGCCAATGATTGATACCCATCCATGCCCCCCAACCTATGCCCTAGGCGTGTGGCTCACGCCCTCGCCTTCACCATTCCTCACTATACCTGGCGTTATAACACGTCCACCGAGCATGCCAAAATAAACCGCCAAATGGTATGGTAAGCCTCCTTACGACCGTCATACGGAATCGCCGACCATGGCATCACTCTCGCAAGCGTCCGAGTCCCCACGACCACTCTCAGAACCATCGCCGACCGCCCTGCTCGCAGGTAAACGCGTGCTGCTGGGCGTCAGCGCCGGTATTGCCGCGTATAAAAGCGCGCTGATCGTGAGACTGCTGAAGCAGGCAGGCTGTGAGGTGCGCGTGGTGATGACCGAGGGTGCTCAAGCCTTCATCACCCCCCTGACGCTGCAGGCTCTCTCTGGCGAGCCCGTGCGCACCTCGCTGCTGGACCCCGAGGCAGAAGCCGGGATGGGGCACATTGAACTGGCCCGCTGGGCCGATGCCCTGCTGGTGGCCCCGGCCACGGCCGATGTGATGGCGCGCCTGGCGCACGGCATGGCCGACGACCTGCTGACCACTCTGTGCCTTGCTTCGGAAGCGCCACGGCTGATGGCCCCCGCCATGAACCAGGCCATGTGGCGCCATCCCGCCACGCAGCGTAACCAGGCACAGCTGGCCGCCGACGGCTGGCAGTTGATCGGCCCTGCCGCTGGCGAGCAGGCCTGTGGCGACGTTGGCCCAGGGCGAATGAGCGAACCCGAGGATATCTTCGCAGCCCTTCAACAGCACTTCGCCAAAGCAGCCAAGGTTGCGTCGCCCGCCCAGGGCGCAACGCGCCCTCACGTGGTGATCACCGCGGGCCCCACCCGTGAAGCCCTGGACCCGGTGCGCTACCTGTCCAACCACAGCTCGGGCAAGATGGGCTTCGCTCTGGCCGCCGCCGCCGTGGCGCAAGGGGCTCGCGTGACCCTGATCAGCGGCCCGGTCAATTTGCCCACCCCAGCCGGGGTCGAGCGCCAAAACGTGGAAACCGCCCGGGAGATGCACCAGGCCGCGCTACAGCTGGCCCCCCAGGCCGCGCTGTTCATTGGCTGTGCCGCCGTGGCCGACTACCGCGCCGCCAGCGCCGCCGAGCACAAGCTCAAGAAAACCGACGATCAGGACACGCTGACCCTGACGCTGGTGAAAAACCCGGACATCATTGCCGACGTGGCGGCCTTGCCCAACAGGCAACGCCCCTTCGTGGTCGGCTTTGCCGCCGAAACCCAGGAGGTCGAGCGCTACGCCCGCCACAAGCTCGACCGCAAGGGCCTGGACATGGTCGTGGCCAACGACGTGGCCCAGCAAGGGCTGGGCTTTGGCAGCGACGACAACGCCGCCCTGCTGCTCTGGCGTACGCCTGACGGCACGCAGCAACACAGCGCGCCGCCCCAACCCAAGACCGCGCTGGCCACCCTGATCGTGCAGCAGGCGCTCTCCCTGCTGCCTCACACTTCTCACGGAGCTTCCTCATGAACCGCCCTCGCCTACAGTGCAAGGTATTGGACGAGCGCTTGCGCGACTATCTGCCCTCTTACGCCACCGCTGGTTCGGCGGGCATGGACCTGCGCGCCCTGCTGGACGAACCGCTGACGCTGGCCCCAGGCGAATGCCAGCTGGTGCGTACCGGCCTGGCCATCTATATCGAAGATCCCAACCTTGCCGGCATGATCCTGCCGCGTTCGGGGCTGGGGCATAAGCACGGCATCGTGCTGGGCAACCTGGTGGGGCTGATCGACTCCGACTACCAGGGTGAATTGATGGTCTCGGTATGGAACCGCGGGCAGGCCAGCTTCACGGTCACCCCGTTCGAGCGCCTGGCACAATACGTGCTGGTGCCGGTGGTGCAGGCCGAACTGACCCTCGTCGACAGCTTCACAGACTCCACCCGTGGCAGTGGCGGCTTTGGCAGCACTGGCCGCCAGTAAGCACTCACTAGCGCGCTCTTTCAGGGATTGACCATGACCGTACCCGCTTCGATTTTTCGCGCCTACGATATTCGCGGCATCGTGGATGACACTCTCAGCGAAGCCACCGCCGAGCTGATTGGCCGGGCAGCGGGCTCGGAAGCCGCCGCCCGCGGTGAACACACCGTGATCGTCGCACGGGACGGCAGAGTCTCGGGGCCACGCCTGCAGGCGGCGCTCATCAAAGGGCTCCAGGCCGCCGGGCGCGATGTGATCGACCTTGGCATGGTGCCTACGCCAGTGCTCTACTTTGCCACACACACCCTGCCCGAGAGCTGCTCCGGGGTAATGCTGACCGGCAGCCACAACCCGCCCGACTACAACGGCTTCAAGATCGTGCTGGCCGGAGAAACCCTGGCCAGCGAAGCGATCACCGCCCTGTACGAGCGCATCCAGTCAGGCGACTTCACCGAGGGCCATGGCCGTGTGCACGCCCACGACCTGCGGGCCACGTACCTGGCGCGGATTCTTGAGGATGTGCAGCTCGCAAGGCCGCTCAGTGCGGTGGTGGATTGCGGCAACGGCGTGGCAGGCGAACTTGGCCCTCAGCTGGTCGAACGGTTGGGGGTGGCCACCACGGCGCTGTTCGCCGAGATCGATGGCCGCTTCCCCAACCACCACCCCGACCCCGGCAAGCCGGAAAACCTGCAGGATCTGATCCACCACGTCCAACAGAGCGGTGCAGACATCGGCCTGGCCTTCGACGGCGACGGCGACCGCCTGGGCGTGGTCACGCCGCGCGGGCGAATGATCTTTCCCGACCACCTGATGATGCTGTTCGCCACCGACATGCTCTCCCGCAACCCTGGTGCCAAAGTGGTGTTCGACATCAAGTGTACCGGGCACCTGGCACGGGTGGTGAGCGAGGCAGGCGGCGAGCCGGAGATGTGGCGCACCGGCCACTCCCTCATCAAGGCGCGCATGAAGGAAACCGGCGCCTTGCTGGGGGGCGAGATGAGCGGTCACATCTTCTTCAAGGAACGCTGGTACGGTTTCGATGACGGCCTGTATGCCGCCGCTCGGCTACTGGAAATACTGGCCCGCTACCCAGGCGATGCGGATGCATTCTTCGACCAGTTTCCCCAGGCTGTGAGCACGCCCGAAATCAACATCACCGTGGCGGATGCCGACAAATTTGCCATGGTCGAGACGCTTGCCAGAGAGGGCGACTTCGGCGAAGGTATCAAAACCACGCTGGATGGTATTCGCGTTGACTACCCCGATGGCTGGGGATTGTGCCGAGCGTCCAACACGACGCCCGCGCTGGTGCTGCGCTTCGAGGGGGAAGACAGCGCGGCCCTGGAACGGATACGCGAGCGCTTCGCACGCGCCCTGCAAGGTGTTTCACCTACGTTGACGATACCAGATACCCCCGTCACATGATCATGCCGCGAAGCGCACACCACCCGCGCTACGATGAAGCAGACATTAAAAGCAGATATTACTAGAGCAAAGGGACAATCTCATGAGTTCAGCTAGCCGCGACCCCAAGGTCGTTGTAGAGGTGCTATCCGAAGCCCTTCCCTATATTCAGCAGTTTTCCGGCAAGACCGTGGTCGTGAAGTACGGTGGCAACGCCATGACCGAAGATACGCTGATCGACTCCTTTGCTCGTAACATCGTGCTGATGAAAGAAGTCGGCATCAACCCCGTGGTGGTGCACGGCGGCGGCCCGCAAATTGGCAGCCTGCTGGAAAAGCTCAATATCGAATCGCGCTTCGTCAACGGCATGCGGGTCACCGACTCGCAAACCATGGACGTGGTGGAAATGGTGCTGGGTGGCCTGGTCAACAAAAGCATCGTCAACCTGATCAACCAGAGCGGCGGCAAGGCAATTGGCCTGACCGGCAAGGATGGCGCCCAGATTCGCGCCCGCCAGTTGAAGGTGGAGCATCAAAGCCCGGAAATGACCGCCCCGGAGATCATCGACATCGGCCACGTGGGGGAAGTGGAAGCGATCTCCACCGACCTGATCGAGATGCTCGCAGCCCGCGACTTCATTCCGGTCATCGCCCCTATCGGCGTGGACGCCCAAGGCAACAGCTACAACATCAACGCCGACCTGGTGGCCGGTAAGCTGGCGGAAGCGCTGAACGCCGAAAAGCTGATGCTGCTGACCAACGTGGCGGGCCTGATGAACAGCGAAGGCCAGGTCATGACCGGCCTGACCACGGCCCAGGTAGATGCCCTGATTGCCGATGGCACCATCTACGGCGGCATGCTGCCGAAGATTCGCTGCGCCCTGGACGCCGTCAAGGGAGGCGTCAACAGCGCCCACATCATCGATGGCCGGGTGCCGCATGCCGTGCTGCTGGAAATTTTCACCAACGCTGGGGTAGGCACCCTGATCACCAACGCAGGCTAACTGTGACGGAGGGCAAGAGCCATGAGTGACGACCGCAAGCCTCGCCGTCGCGAGCAAATACTGCAGGCCTTGGCCATCATGCTGGAAGAGGACAGCGGCAAGCGGATCACCACCGCCGCCCTGGCCCGCCAGGTGGGGGTTTCCGAAGCGGCGCTGTACCGCCACTTCCCCAGCAAGGCGCGCATGTACGAAGGCTTGATCGACTTCATCGAAGAGAGCATCTTCGCGCGCATTACGCGGATACTGGAAGACATCCCCGACGCCACCACCCGCTGCAGCACGCTACTCTCACTGCTGCTGGGCTTTGCCGAAAAGAACCCCGGCCTGGCCCGGGTACTGGGCGGCGACGCACTCACCGGCGAAACGGCACGCCTGCGCCTGCGCGTTCACCAGCTGTTCGAACGCCTGGAAACCCAGCTGAAACAAGTCCTCCGCGAAGCCGAGCTGCGTGAAGGGTTGCGCCCCAGCATTCCCGCCTCCGCCGCTGCCAACCTGCTGATCGCGCAAGCCGAAGGGCGCATCGCCCAGTACGTGCGCAGCGACTTCAAACGGCTGCCCACCGAGTACTGGGAAGACCAGTGGGCGCTACTTTCCAGCCAACTGCTGCAACCCAGCCCACAGCTCGCCTGACTACGGGCGCGCTTCATACACGCACAGCCTACGCATACAACGCACACGCCCCCGGTGGCAGCCATGGCGGGGCGTTTGTTGATGATGGCTGCCAGGCCTAAAACAAGCAGTGCGAAGACGAGAGCAGCACACATTGTGCTACGATAGCGATATGAAAAGCGGGGGGCTTATGGCAACTACCACCTACCATTACCACGACACTGGCTACAAAGAGCTATTCAGCTACCCTGAGTTTGTCCAGCAGTTGATCGAAGGGTTTGCACCCGCTGATATGGCCGCGCTAATGGACTTCTCGACGCTCAAAAACCATAGTGGCAACTACATTACGCCGCTGTTCGAGGAGAAATTCGAGGACGTGGTATGGTCAGTGCAGATTACCTGGCAAGGCATCACCCAAGAGATCTATCTCTACATCTTGCTGGAGTTTCAATCCTCAGTGGATCGCACTATGCCTATCCGGCTAATGCACTACGTTGCCTGTTTTTATGACCACCTGCTGAAAAATGGCACCACCACACCGCATAAAGGCCTCCCGCCTATTCTACCCATGGTGCTTTACAATGGGGTCGAACGTTGGACAGCACGCCAGGACATCTACGACATGGTGTACCCGGAACCACCCTCGTTTCTGCAGGTCTATCAGCCACACCTTCGCTACTACCTCATCGATGAAGGGCGCTACACTGATGAAGAGCTTGCCCTGCGCCCAACACCGCTAAGTGGGGTATTCGGCATCGAAAAAGCCTCAACCGACATGAAAGGTTTACAGCAAGCGGTGGACCGAATTGTCACGATCATACAAGCCGCCCCGGACAAAGACCGGATCGACAAGATCGTTACCCGCTGGCTAAAGCGCTATTTGCAAAGGTTAGGCGCCAATGCAAACCTGGACCAGCTCAATAGTTTAGTGGAGGACAAAACCATGCTAGCAGAAAATCTTGCAAACTGGGCCCAGGAAGAACGCCAGGCCGGGCGTTTAGAGGGACGCCAGGAAGGACGTCTAGAAGGTCGCCAGGAAGGCATCGTCACCACAGCCCGCAATTTGTTAACGCTTGGTGCGCTGAGTGACGACCAAATTGCTGTCGCTACTGGGCTAACGGTGGAGGAGATCGCCAAGCTGCGTAACGAAAGCACGCACTGAGCTTACAACTCCCCACACGCCTGAGCAGGACAGCCACATCGGCCCCTAATCTATGTGGCATTTAAAGTATGCCCAGCATTAGCTGATGACTGCCAAGCCCAATCCAGAGCGCCACACGATGCGGTGTATTACACCCTCGCTTGCCCTTGAATCACCGCCTCGAACCCAGCGGGGGTAATCGGTTGCTTCTCGGCATCCAGCGCCGTGCCCCCCAACTTGGCCAGCTTTTTGGAAAGCGACACCAGTTTGGCCAACTGCAGCTTGCTGGGAGCCAGCATGCGCTGGGTCTTGGCAATCTTGATGCTGACGCCCTTCACCGGCGGATGACTGGTCGGGGATTCGGTCAAGGGTGGCAACTGGCCCGACCCCAGCGCATTTTCGATCAGAATCGGCGTGCGAGAAGAATCCCCCGCCACGGCAAAGGTCTTGGTGCGCTGTTCATACACCGCACCTGCCGAACTCAATACCGCACTCAAGCGGTCGTTCAGCGCAGGCGACGGCTCGTCGAACAGCACTTTTACTTCCCAAACCGCATTTTCCGCATTCAATAAGGCCGGTGCTTCTGGGGCCACGACAGGCGGCGGCGCACCACCCAACGCCCCTGCCGGCACCTCGTTGGCCCGCCGCACCAGCAACATGTACCCTGCCACACACCCGCAAGTCACGCTCAACCAAAGCGCACTAATCGCCACTACCAACACCAACGTTTGGGTATCCATCGCCCTGTTCTCGTTTTGTTAGCCAAGCACCAAACTGCTTACCAGAAAAGACCATAGTTCATGGCAGGCGGTTTGCAAGCTAACATTTGGTCTAGGGAGAGGCGTTTATGTCAAGGAAAGAGCAGCACCAGAACGCGGTGGCTCATTGAGGCCTTCTTCTACCTTCAACATGGCCAGCGTATGGGCACGCTGCTGCTTGACGGCGGTATCCAGAATATCCAGCAGCGCCTGGTAATCTTTCGGCTGTGCTTCCTCCAGGCCGTGCTTTTCGACGTTTGCCAGCGTTTGGCGAGTATCATGTATCAGTGCTTCCAGGGCCAGAATCACTCGCTCGCGCTCGTCCGCCGTCATCACGTATTAATCCCCTTTCTGCAGCTGCTGCACCCGCTCATATAACTGCTTGGCGCTGGCAATGGCCGTGGCTTCGTAAGCATCCAGGGTCAATAGCTGGTCGTTGGCTGGGTCCTGCATTGCAGCCTCCAGCACTGCCTGATAGCGTTTCAGCAAATGTGCCAGATTCAAGCGAATCATGGTGAGCTCAAGCTGAAACTCCGCTTGTAGACGAGTCATTCGCTCAATGCCCATAGGCACGCTCTCGCGAGCGGTAGCGGACCCGATGGTCAGCTCGACGCGTTTTTCAACGGCGTTCAATTTGGGGATCAGTTCATTGACCACGTACAGCGCAGAAATGGTAGTGGAATTTGATTTCACAAGGCTCCCAAAGCGGTGCTCGAATAAAAATAGAGCACCATTTTATCACGCACTTAGCTTGGTCTAAGGCTGAATTAACCCCCGGTAGAGCGGGTATATTCCCAGCGTACTTTTGGTGTTAGCGCGCTACTTGCAAGGAAGCGCCCCCAGCTTGCCCCACTCCGGCGCGCACATGGTCACAGATGATGATCGACGCTATCGCTCGCCTCGGTCGAGAAGTGAAGATTGTGATTGGCCCCTCACGCTACCGCTCATCTCCCGGCCATGTCGAGCTTGAAATGGCCTGAGGGCATAACGCAGGAGCTGCTTGGGGCGACTCAGTGCCCAGGCTGCGCCGTGCAGCTCCTTCGTCTCATCGAGGCTTAATGCTTTGGCTCGTGGCGCAAGGCAGCGACTTCGGCCACGTCCAAATTAGTTGCTTCAGCAATTTGCGCATCGCTAAGCACGCTAAGCTTGATCAGGTTACGTGCTGTTGCGCGCCTACCCAAGTAAGTGCCGATATAGCAACTTGCTATTGATAGCAGATTGCTATATAGTGAGCGAAGCGAAGGCAGGGAAGGTCAGCATGCACATCATCACGCAGAAGCGCATATGGGAAGCCATGGAGAAGTGGCCACAAGCTGCCACAGCGCTTGAAGCGTGGTACCGCATCATGAAGGCCAGCGAGCCGAAGGATTTCGCTGCCATGAAAGGGATCTTCCCAGCAACGGACAAGGTGGGCAGCCACCACGTATTCGATATCGGTGGCAACAAGATCCGACTGATCGCTGTCGTCCACTATCGCGCCAGGCGCGTTTTCATCCGCGACATCCTTGATCACAATGAGTACGACAAGGGCAAGTGGAAGGAGTGAACATGAACGCTATCCTCGACCAAGCTGCCACTCACTGGCGCTACATCTCTCCACTGCTCGCTACACCCGAGACAGAGAATGAGTATGATGCCAAGGTAGAAGCCCTGGATGAACTGCTCGACCTCATCGGTGACGACGAGGACCACCCGCTGGCCAGCCTTGCCTCTCTCCTCGGCGATCTCATCGAAGCGTATGACGAAGAGCATCGACCCCTGCCACAGGCGTCAGGCGCTGAGGTACTGCGATACCTCATGCAGGAGCATGGCGTGACGCAGCGTGATCTGCCAGAAGTGGGAGCGCAGCCCGTAGTGTCAGCAATCTTGTCTGGTAAGCGCACCCTGAACTGGCGGCAGGTATGCGAACTGTCCGACCGCTTCAGCGTGCCTGCCGATGCTTTCAAGGGATCTCGCGCCTGATCGCTGTATGCCTCTCTCGGCATGCTGCCTCATCACTGCGCTTTGACGTCCTCCCCGCCCTAAAGGACGGGGATTCCAACTTCTTGAGGGCAACGTCCTGCCCCGAGGCTGAGGATATTCCGGGCCGCATTCACGT
>NZ_PINZ01000149.1:0-365 GCF_002810305.1 Halomonas sp. 141 | reverse complement strand
ACGCCGTTCTGGTCGGTGATGGTGATCGCCACCACGCTGCCTTCGGCAACGTCGGCGCTGGTGCCGCTGATGTCCAGCGTCGCGGCGTCATTGTCGACGGTGGCCGTCACGCTCAGGGCAGACTCGACCGCGTCCAGCACGGCCGTGGTGTCAGCCTCGATCTCGTTGCCGTTGTTGTCGGTGGCCACTGCGTCGATGGTCAGCGGGCCGTCGGTCAGGTCGCTGACGTCTACGCCGTCCACGCTGTACGTGCCGTCCGCTTGTACCGTGGCTTCGGCAGTGACGGTCACGCCGTTCTGGTCGGTGATGGTGATCGCCACCACGCTGCCTTCGGCAACGTCGGCGCTGGTGCCGCTGATGTCCAG
>NZ_PINZ01000148.1:0-371 GCF_002810305.1 Halomonas sp. 141 | reverse complement strand
GTCAGTAAGGCCCGGATCGGCCATCAGCAGGCTCTTCCAGAGCAACAGGACGAGACTCAGCAGCAGCTGGATAGAGCGCACGCCTGTGAGCAGGTGCTTGATGCGAGGATCGCGGCACGACGTCGCCATGGCAAGCGTACCGATACGGTTCGTGTCAGCCTGACGGAGCCAGAGGCCGCCATGCAGCGACAGAAGCGTGGACGCGGTTTTGCGCCGGCTTATACGCCCTCCGTCCTGGCCAATGAGGCGCGCATCATCGTGGCACACGCTGTGGATCCCACAAGCGAGACGCGAGTGGTGGGTGAGCTGATCGATCAGAGCGAGCGCGTGGAACCCAAGATCCCACGCGAGCTTCTGCTGGATGCCGGCTA
>NZ_PINZ01000147.1:0-371 GCF_002810305.1 Halomonas sp. 141 | reverse complement strand
GTCAGTAAGGCCCGGATCGGCCATCAGCAGGCTCTTCCAGAGCAACAGGACGAGACTCAGCAGCAGCTGGATAGAGCACAGGCCTGTGAGCAGGTTCTTGACGCGCGGATCGCGGCACGACGGCGCCACGGCAAGCGTGTCGATACGGTACGCGTCAGCCCCACGGAGCCAGAGGCCGCGATACAGCGTCAGAAGCGAGGGCGCGGCTTTGCGCCGGCTTATACGCCCTCCGTCCTGGCCAATGAGGCGCGCATCATCGTGGCACATGCCATCGACCCCACGAGTGAGACACGCGTGGTGGGTGAGCTGATCGATCAGAGCGAGCGCGTGGAACCCAAGATCCCACGCGAGCTTCTGCTGGATGCCGGCTA
>NZ_PINZ01000146.1:0-381 GCF_002810305.1 Halomonas sp. 141 | reverse complement strand
TGCAAACTATCTGCTTCTGCAAGCTTTCGCCTAAGTGCTCCATTACAGTTCCAAGTTACAAGTTTCATAGATACAGGCAGTTAAGGAACCGCTGATCAATTCGTCTCTGAGCGGCTAAAGCACTCAGGGTGGCATATTCACCGCGTCAACGGTCACTTTCTGGCCACGGAAGGTGGCCTTTTTACCCTGGCAGCCGGGTTATCCGGCTGCCAGGCCAGATTCAAGACACACTGGCCCCGTCAGCATGGCCCTGGCATCGTCCAGCCAGCACCAAATTGCTGAGGGCGAACAGGGTGAACAGCTGGTAAGCGTTCATTCCACGACGTTCTGCCACCCCGCTAAAATTCGCCCTAAAGTAACCTCACAGTTTCCAAGCGAGGT
>NZ_PINZ01000145.1:0-407 GCF_002810305.1 Halomonas sp. 141 | reverse complement strand
TGGCTCATGCCTGCACACCTGTAAGCGTGAATCTGGTATCGTTGGGTCTGGGTCAGCTGTCGGTATGCCATGCTCTGCTTCACTTTGGTTGGTAAAGCAGAGAGGGCACCGGCGCTGGCCCTCCTGCTTCTACCTTGTGATCCAAAGTGCTGCGGTTATTCTATGAATCTAGGGGCCAAGGTTAACTATTGCGTCTCCAGGACAGGGAACTATGTAGTAGTTAGATGAAAAAACCATCAGGAAGCTTCGCTTGGAGATAGCTCCCTCGGCGGTGAGTCAGCAGATAGGATAGTGCTGCTGGAAGCAGCCTTGGGAGCAACCCTCATGGAGCGCCAGCGCGGCGGCATACGCCCCACGCCCGTCGGCGAGATGCTGCTGGAGTACTGCGAGCGGCGCAGCGCCCTCGA
>NZ_PINZ01000144.1:0-413 GCF_002810305.1 Halomonas sp. 141 | reverse complement strand
AGGGCACGTTTGTGGTTCGGTGACGCTATCAGGGCGGCTGGCGCCGCCCTCCGCGGGTGCCTCTTTCGCTCGTTGCTCTCGCTCTTTCGTTACGCCGCGCTACGGGTGTGCCTCGATTTGCCGTGGTGACGTATTGGGGTTGGTGTGGCTCGATTTACCGTGGTAACGCCTTGGGCTGGATGTGGGCTACATACCGTAGCGCGGCGTAAGCGGAGCGCACCCGCGAAGCAACGCGAGAGCGTTGCCGATGAGGGCACCGGGGGTGGCGGTGCCGTTTTGTGTTTCGAGGGCACGTTTGTGGTTCGGTGACGCTATCAAGGCGGCTAGCGCCACCTTCGCGGGTGCCTCTTTCGCTCGTTGCTCTCGCTCTTTCGTTACGCCGCGCTACGGGGGTGCCGCGATTTGCCGTGGTG
>NZ_PINZ01000143.1:0-437 GCF_002810305.1 Halomonas sp. 141 | reverse complement strand
CTGGACCATAAAGGTCGGCGTCTAGAGGATATTTGGGCGCTGTCGTCCTTTTGGCTAGAACACACCCACGACTATATTCAGTGGCTGTTCCCTATTCCTGAGGCGGGCAGGTTTAACGGCTTTGCGCCCCTTTTAACACCCACCGTGCAAGCTGCCTTTCAAGATAGCGATGTTATGCGCCAGCACCAGCAGCAATCGCTAGCGGTGATGCTTGATTTTTTTGGCCTCGCTCGGGATGAAAACGGCATCGTTGCTCAACCAACGTTAGCGATACCAACGCACATCTGGCTGAAAGCCGGTGGCCATAACCATTTACGCATCACGCGTATCATTCGGTCACTGGCGCTGTGTCATCAGCCAGGCCTCGCACGCACTTTTCAGCAAGCCGTCATCGAGATTGGCACCCACCGGGGTGTGGTTTCTGATTCATCAATTCA
>NZ_PINZ01000142.1:0-480 GCF_002810305.1 Halomonas sp. 141 | reverse complement strand
CATGGTGACATCGGCGACGTTGGCCGACGTGGCGGCGACACTGTGGGTCAGTCCGGTGACCGCATCGACACCGATATGGGCCTTCATACCGAAGTAATACTGCTTGCCCTTCCGGGTCTGCTTCATCTCCGGATCGCGCTGCCTGGCCTTGTTCCTGGTGGAGGGGGCCGCCGCCACAATGGTGGCGTCGACGATGGTGCCCTCGCGCATGAACAGGCCCTGCTCGGCCAGGTGGGCGTTGATTTCCTCGAAGATCCGCTGGGTCAGGGCATGCTGCTCCAGCAGGTGACGGAAGCGCAGCAGCGTGGTCGCATCCGGCACACTCTCGATGGCCAGATCGATACCGATGAAGTCACGCATGGCCTGGCTGTCGTAGATGGCATCCTCCAGCGCTTCATCGGCCAGGGCATACCACTGCTGCAGGAAGTAAATGCGCAGCATGCGCTCCAGGCCAATGGGTGGTCGGCCTCGCTTGCCCGC
>NZ_PINZ01000141.1:0-493 GCF_002810305.1 Halomonas sp. 141 | reverse complement strand
TAGCCCGGATTTCTCACAGGGTATAAAAGAAAGCGGCTGAAAGTGCTATGATTTCAAGAACCTAACCAATCCATCAAGCACCAACAGCCGCTTCCAAAATGGTACCTGAAAAGCTGACCTTCTCGCCACTCTCACGCCGCCAAATTGAAGCCGACTTCTCCGGGGGCCACATTACGTCGGACGCCGGATTACTCCTGCTTCGTGAAGTCGATAAACAGCATCGCCTGACACGCCGCTTGGCCGCAGTGCTTCATGATCCCCGCGCACCGGAACAGGTTCGTCATAAGCTCGACACTTTGGTTCGTCAGCGGGTGTTCGGTGTCGCCGCTGGCTATGAAGATTTCAACGACCATGAGGCCCTGCGCTATGATCAGGCCCTTCAGACAGCGCTCGGTGAAGAGGATACGCTGGCAGGCAAGCAATAGTGAAGGCCCATGAGTTGCTGTGGCATCACTTCATTGAACACATATACGTCACAGATGTGTCACAGGAA
>NZ_PINZ01000140.1:0-503 GCF_002810305.1 Halomonas sp. 141 | reverse complement strand
CATAGTGGTTACCTAGCCAACAATTTAGTGCTATTAATAGCACCATTTAACAGGTGCGGTCAAGAAACATAACGCCCCGCTAAACGGCGAGCGTCAGCGAGTCCGGTGGAGGCCACGTTTTTTGTGGCCGGAACGGATTTAAGCGGCTTGTTATGTGAGCGTGCCACCATCTACAAACCTTGTCTTGCCCTTTCTATTGCGGATTTGACCGCCAATAAGGCCTGAGGACTATTTTTCCAGCAAGTAGTTCTGAGCATAGACGCCACTCTTTCAGCAATTTCTTTTGGCTCATAGTTCGCTAACTCAGAAAAAGAATCTATGCCTATTTCCTCAAAACGCTTCACTACCGTAGGCCCAACGCCTTTCACTTCGAGTAGAGCAGTTCTTTCTGATTCGCTGAATGCCATATCAAAACTCCTTAAGCCACATAACAGTGATTATACGCCCTGCCATGAAACCTCAATGAACGTGACATCACAATGACTGAGGTTTCATAGCCACCA
>NZ_PINZ01000013.1:0-81113 GCF_002810305.1 Halomonas sp. 141 | reverse complement strand
CTTCTTCACCGCTGGTAACGCTTGGCGTCCCCGGCAGCGGATGCGTACTTTACGGATTCGCTGCCGGGTTGGCAAGGGCTTTTTTAAAAAGTTTTCAAAATAGTCGAGATAAAAAAGCGGCAGGTAATGCCCGAGGGCAAACCTGCCGCAAACCACCGATCAGTCCCCTGACCAGAGAGTGCCTGGCAAAGGCGTGGGCTTAGATCTCGAAGCCCAGGCCAAAATCTTCGCTGGAAATCGCCATCAAGCTACCGGCACCTGCCTGGATCATGGCGGCGTGCGCCCTGGTACGTGGCAGCAGACGCTGGTAGTAGAAACGCGCGGTATTCAGTTTGGCCGTGTAGAAAGCGGCATCTTCACCCCCCTGTGCGCTAGCGGCCTGCTTGGCAGCGCGAGCAAACAGATAGGCGACAGCGACATAGCCGGAGTACATAAGGTAATCGACGCTGGCAGCCCCTACTTCTTCACGATCCTGCATGGCTTTCATACCGATACCCATGGTGAGTTCACCCCACTGGGCATTGAGCTTGGCCAGCGGCTCGATGAATTCCTTGAGCGCAGGGTTGTCGGCTTCAGCCT
Source organism: Halomonas sp. 141 (assembly GCF_002810305.1). NCBI lineage: Bacteria > Pseudomonadati > Pseudomonadota > Gammaproteobacteria > Oceanospirillales > Halomonadaceae > Halomonas > Halomonas sp. 141. The sequence goes on along the minus strand of NZ_PINZ01000013.1, from coordinate 80,534 downwards.
GGCAGAACTTGTGGATCTCCTTGGTGAAGACCTTGAGAGATTCACCCTGGCTCATCAGCACCTTGCGGCCCAGCAGATCCAGCGCCTGGATACCGGTCGTGCCTTCATAGAGACGCGTGATACGCGCATCACGTACCAACTGCTCCATGCCCCACTCTTTGATGAAACCGTGACCGCCAAAAATCTGCACGCCTTCATTGGTACACTCGAAGCCCACTTCCGTCAGGAAGGCCTTCACGATCGGCGTCAGCAGGCCAAGCAAGGTCTCGGCACGCTCCTTCTCTTCGCCTGCTGCGCCATGCTCGACCACGTCCAGCATCTGGGCGGTGTACAGCACCAGCATGCGCCCGCCTTCTGCAAAGGCTTTTTGGGTCAGCAGCATACGACGCACGTCGGGATGGACAATGATCGGGTCGGCGGCTTTATCAGGGGCCTGAACACCTGAAAGGCCACGCATCTGCAAACGATCACGGGCATAGCTGAGCGAGTTCTGGAAGCTGGCCTCCATCAGACCAAGCCCTTGAATCCCCACGCCCAGACGGGCCGCATTCATCATGGTGAACATGCAAGCCAAACCCTTGTTCGGCGCGCCTACCAGGTAGCCCGTGGCACCATCGAAGTTCATGACGCACGTTGCGTTGCCGTGAATACCCATCTTGTGCTCAAGAGAGCCACAGCTGACACCATTGCGCTGCCCGGGATTACCCTCGGCATCGGGCAGGAACTTGGGTACGACGAACAGTGAAATGCCTTTGGAGCCTTCCGGCGCATCCGGCAGCTTGGCCAGCACCAGATGAACGATGTTCTCGGCCAGATTGTGCTCACCGGCAGAAATGAAGATCTTGGTGCCGGTGATCTGATACGTGTCGCCCTCAGCAGGAACCGCACGGGTCTTGATCAGCCCAAGGTCGGTACCGCAATGGGGTTCGGTCAAACACATGGTGCCGGTCCATACGCCCTCGACCAGCTTGGTGAGGTAAGTGGCCTTTTGCGCCTCGGTTCCATGATGACGCAGCGCGTCTGCGGCGCCGTGGGAAAGCCCCGGATACATGCCCCACGCCAGGTTGGTGGCGCAAATCATTTCGGAAAGCATCATGGCCAGCGAATGCGGCAAGCCTTGCCCACCCTGCTCAGGGTCCGCCGCCAGGCTTGGCCAACCCCCTTCGACATACTGTTGATAGGCTTCCTTGAAACCGTGAGGAGCCTTGACCTCACCACCTTCCAGCAGGCAGCCCTCTTCATCACCGCTCTGGTTCAGTGGCAATAGCACGTCACGAGCAAAACGAGCGCCCTCCTCCAGAATCGCTCCAACGACATCGGGAGACGCTTCTTCACCGTTGGGAAGTGCCGCGTAGTGGCTAGGGTAATCAAACATTTCGTTCATCACGAAACGCAGGTCACGCAGAGGGGCTTGATAGCTGGGCATGTCACTTCTCCTAAACGGGGGGCTGAAAGAGCGGGTACTCAACAGGCGCTTTCAAACACATGTTTGAAAATTAGCGCGCACGCCCGACGCCGTCAAGCAGTCGTTTGAATTAAACCGAAAAATCGGCTACAACTTTGGTCTTCACCTTATTAACACCATGTTTTTAAAATAAAAAAACCTGCCCGAAAAAGTACGGGCAGGCTGTCCATCAGAGCTTACTGAGCGCAGATCACTGCATTCTGATACCACCGTCCAGGCGAACCACTTCACCATTGAGCATCGGGTTGGTAATGATCTGCTCGGCCAGCAGCGCGAACTCGTCAGGCTTGCCCAAACGCTTGGGAAAAGGCACCGCAGCGGCCAACGCCTGGGCAGCTTCGTCCGGTATCTCGCTCATCATGGGGGTTTCGAACACCCCTGGCGCAATGGCCATGACACGAATGGCGTGACGCGATAGCTCTCTGGCGGCAGGCAAACTCATGCCCACAACCCCCGCCTTGGAGGCACTGTAGGCGCACTGCCCGACTTGCCCATCGAACGCGGCAATCGATGCGGTATTGATGATGACGCCCCGCTCACCCCCATCGTCTGGCGGATTGCTGGCCATGGCGGCGGCCGCCAGACGCATGACATTGAAGGTACCTACCAGATTGATCTGAATGGTGCGCGCATAGCTCTCGAGATCTGCCGGGTTGCCTTGCCGATCCACCAGCTTGGCCACGCTGACCACGCCCGCACAATGAATCACTCCCGAAAGGCCGCTTTCGCCCCCCAGCGCAACGGCCTTGTTCACCGCCGCCTGCATGTCGTCGGCGGAGGTGATGTCGGCGATGCAGGCGTGCGCCTGAGCCCCCCACTGCTCGGCAAGGTCCGCCACACGATCACTCATGTCGCACAGCACCACCTTCCCACCCGCCTTTACCAGTCGTGCTGCCGTCGCCGCCCCTAACCCTGAGGCCGCCCCGGTAATCAAAAACGTACGATCCTTTACCTGCATGGCACTCTTCCTCTGAATGATATCTTGTAAATCAAGAGTTGTGGCGCGCTTGCTCGGCGGCTTGAGCACGCAGTTTGAAGCGCTGAATCTTGCCACTGGGTGTTTTGGGCAGCTCATCGACGAACTCGATGACCCGAGGAAAAGCGTGAGTAGAGAGCCGCTCGCGTACCTGCTGGCGAATCTCCTCCGCCAGCGCATCGCTGGGCTCGAAGCCATCGCGCAGCACGATGTACGACTTGATGACTTCGCCACGAATCTCATCCGGCTGCCCCACGGCGGCGGACTCGGCCACCGCCGGGTGCGTCATGACGCTATTCTCGACATCCGTTGGCCCCACTCGGTAGCCCGCCGTGGTAATGATGTCATCATCACGGCCAGCAAACTGGAACGACCCATCTTCATTACGAATGACCACATCGCCGGTCAGGTAGTAGCCGTTGACGAAGGGGTCTTTCTCCTGCCAGGTATAGCCTTGGAAAAAGTGGGCTGGCGAGCGCTTGATATCCACTGCCAGTACGCCAGGCTCGCCAGGCGGCAGCTCGTTGTATTCGGCGTCGAGAATGGCCAGACGATAGCCAGGCATCGGGACGCCCATGGCCCCCACGTGCTTGGGGTGGCCCAGGGAGTGGTGGTTGTTACAGGTCATGCCCGTTTCTGTCTGACCATAGTGATCCATCACCGGACAGCCCAACGATTTTTCCACCCAAGTGACCACCTCGGTATTGAGCGGCTCCCCTGCGGAGCTGGCCGCCCGTAGCGTCAGGGTCTGGTGAGCGTCGTCGAACAGGCCAGACGCCTTCATGAGGCGGTAGGCCGTCGGCGCGGCGGCGAAATTGGTGATCTGATGACGCTTCATGAACGCCAGCGCGCCTTCGGCACTGAAGCCCGCTTCGCAAAAGTGTGTTGTCACCCCCAACAGCAGCGGCCCGGCAATAGCGTAATACAGGCCGTAGGCCCAGCCAGGGTCGGCCATGTTCCAGAAACGATCCTCCTCGCGCAGGTCGACCGCCAGCTCCATGTAGAGCGCAAAGGCCGTCATACCCGACAGTGGCACGGCAACGCCTTTGGGCTTGCCGACCGTCCCCGAGGTAAACATCTGCAGGAACGGCTGATCCGGCGACAGCCGGGGCGGGGTATCGCTGATTGACGTATACGTCAATGCCGCCTGCCAATCATGATCCTGGGCATGCTCGCGGGTAGCGCCACCCACGGCCAGCACCGGCGGGCACTGGCTCAGGCCATCGAATTTATAGCGGTTGGCGTGATCGGTTATCACCAGCCTGGTATCTGCCCGCCCCAACCGATAATCGACCGCATCAGGCCCAAACGCGGTAAAGAGCGGCTGGTAGACCGCCCCAATCCGCCAGGTGGCGAGCACGGCCACCAGCAGCGCTGCCGAGCGCGGCAGCATGCAGGCAATGCGGTCACCCTCCCCCAGCCCCTGGCTTTTCAGCCACCCTGCCAGATGCCCACTCAGCTGCTCCAGTTCGGCATAGGTCAGCGTGTGGGTTTGGCCTTGGGTATCCTCATGCACCAGCGCCAGCACATCACCACGGCCCTGACGTACGTGCCTTCCACAGCAAGCCTCGTAGGCATTCAGGCACCCATCGTGGTGGTCATCCAGCCTGGCGACGACGCTATCTATTGAAAAATCCTCGAGAAATGTCGAATACGCGGGAAGTGAGGTTGCTGCTGATGTCGCTGTCATGACGGCTCTCTTGTGTTGTTGGTCGTGAGCACTGGGTCAGGCAGGATTCCACGTAGTATTGGTGTTATTGTCCGTTTACGTTAACGGAAGCCTACCGAATATCTCAACGCTAAAAGCATTTACTCAGGAGCGCAAGCCACAAGCCGCTCGAGAGGGTTAGACGTTGGTCGATCAGACAGCGGCTGGCGAAGCCAGAGGGGGCCAGGAACCATCAAGAAAAAATCATCGAGAAAAAATCATCGAGACAGGATCATCGCGACCAGCTCATCGGCCAGGTTGTCCGGGGTGCGCGGGCCATTGGGATCGTACCAGCGAACGGTCCAGTTCAAGGCACCGAGAATAAAGCGGGAAACCAGAAAGCGGTCTCCATGAATGAGCCCTGCTGCCAGAGCATCGTCGATCACCTCGACCCACATGGCCTCGTAGGCATCGCGCAAATGGCTCAAGTGAGCGCTGGCCGCGGGGTCCAGGCGACGCCATTCGAACAGCGCCACCACATGGGCATTACGGTCGGCAAACAGCGTATCGAGGTGTGCCCGCGCCATGGCATGCAAACGCGCCTCTGGCTGATCGGGGCACGCCTGTAGCGCCGCTCTGGCGATGGCCAGTGCGTTCTGAGTGCCCTCCTCGATCACCGCTGCCAGAATTTCCTGCTTATCCTTGAAGTGATGAAACAGGCTGCCAGACTTGATGCCCATTTCCTGGGCTAGCATGCGCACCGTGGTGCGGTCAAAGCCCTCTTGAACGAATAGCTGAGCGGCTAAGCGCGTCAATTCCTTGCGGCGAGGAGAGGCATTCATTACATTCATGTCATTTACACTAGCGCTTGCTTGGTTAGCTAGGAGAAGACCACAGCCCCGCCAGCGGGTCAACGCATCGCTAGCCGCTCAGCACGATAATCACAACAATCTATCAGGAGATAGGCCATGAGTAACGCTACCGACATCGTCTTTTTATCCGCCACCCGCACCCCCATGGGGGGCATGATGGGCAGCCTTTCCACCTTGAGCGCCCCGGAGCTGGCCGCCGTGGCCATACGCGCCGCCATCGAGCGAGCAGGCATCGACGCTGCGCTCGTCGAAGAGGGCATCATGGGCTGCGTTCTGCCTGGCGGAGTCAAGCAAGGTCCGGCACGCCAGGCCATGCGACAGGCAGGCATTCCCGATGCCAATGGTGCCACGACCATCAACAAACTCTGCGGCTCTGGCATGAAAGCGGCCATGCTGGCCCATGACCTGATCAAGGCGGGCAGTGGAGCAATAGTGCTGGCAGGCGGCATGGAGTCCATGTCGAATGCCCCCCATGTGCTGACCAAGGCACGCGGCGGCTATCGCCTGGGCCACGGTGAGCTGAAGGACCACATGTTTCTCGATGGCCTGGAAGATGCCGAAACCGGCAAGCTGATGGGGGTCTTTGCACAAGAGGTGGCCACCGAGCGTGGCTACAGCCGTGAACGGCTGGACGATTTCGCCATCGCCTCGCTGGAACGGGCCATGGCCGCCACCAACCATGGTGACCTGGATGCCGAGATGGCACCCGTCACCGTCACGACCCGCCAGGGTGAAACCGTGGTGTCCCACGATGAGCAGCCCTTTCAGGCCAAACTGGACAAGATTCGCCAGCTGCGCCCAGCGTTTGCAAAAGATGGCACCATTACCGCCGCAAATGCGAGTTCGATCTCCGACGGCGCCTCGGCGCTGATTTTATCGAACCATGAAGCAGCACAGCGTCACGGTGTCAAACCGCTGGCCAGAATGCTGGGGCATGCCACCCACTCGCGTCATCCCAGCGAGTTTACCATCGCGCCGGTAGGAGCCATCGAGAAGCTGATGAAAAAGCTTGGCTGGGGCGTCGATGATGTGGACCTGTTCGAGATCAACGAAGCCTTTGCGGTCGTCACGCTGATGGCCATGGATGATCTGGGCCTGCCTCATGAAAAGGTCAACGTGTTTGGCGGCGCCTGTGCCCAGGGGCATCCCATCGGCTCTACCGGCTCACGCATCATCGCCACGCTGATTCATGCCTTGCGCCAGAAAGGCGGCAAACGCGGCATCGCCAGCTTGTGCATTGGCGGCGGTGAAGCAACCGCCGTGGCGGTCGAGCTGATCGACTGATTCACAGCGCGCTTCATGGCGGCAGCGATGAAGCGCGTCTGGACCATGGCTGACAAAATGGTGGAGGTTGCCATAAAAGATATATGAAAATTCATATATCAATGCCAAAATGAAGGACATCGTTTTAACGGACCTTCACATGGCACACTTCGACACCTTACCCAACCTCGACCCTGCCCTGTTCAAGATTCCCAGCCCGGAATCCCTGGGGTTGACGAGTAACGACCTCCCCTCCCCCAACATCCTGCTGCTGTATGGCTCGCTACGCAAACGCTCCTTCAGCCGACTGGTCGTCGAAGAAGCCGCGCGCCTGCTCGAAGCCATGGGGGCTCAAACACGCATCTATGACCCCAGCGGACTGCCTCTCCCCGATGCCGAGGATGCCAGCCACCCCAAAGTGGAAGAGCTGCGCACGCTGGCCCAGTGGGCGGAAGGCATGGTCTGGTGCTCCCCCGAACGACATGGCGCCATGACCGGCATCATGAAGGCGCAGATCGACTGGATTCCTCTGGCACTGGGGGGTGTCAGACCCACCCAAGGCAAGACACTGGCGGTCATGCAGGTGTGCGGCGGTTCCCAGTCGTTCAATACGGTGAATCAGCTGCGTATTCTGGGTCGCTGGATGCGGATGCTGACCATTCCCAACCAATCCTCGGTGCCCAAGGCCTTCATGGAGTTCGATGACGACGACCGCATGAAACCCTCACCTTTCTATGACCGCATCGTGGACGTCATGGAAGAGCTGATGAAATTCACGCTGCTGACCCGAGAGCGCAGCGACCTGCTAACCGACCGCTACTCCGAGCGCAAGGAGAGTGCCGAAGAGCTCTCCCGACGGGTCAACCAGCGCGCCATTTGAACGAGGAGTGAACATGACACAGCCACAGCCAGCCGCCCCCAGCAGCGCCGACATGGGACTTTTCGAGCGCTATTTGTCGCTCTGGGTGGCCATTGCCATCATGGTCGGTATCGCCGTGGGTCAATGGGCACCCCAGGTACCGGAAACCCTGGCGCGCTTTGAGTATGCTCAGGTGTCGCTGCCCATCGCCGTGCTGATCTGGGCGATGATTTTCCCGATGATGGCACAAATCGACTTCAGCGCGGTCGCCGGTGTGCGCCGTCAGCCCAAGGGGCTGACCATCACCACCACCGTCAACTGGCTGATCAAGCCATTCACCATGTTCGCGCTGGCCTGGCTCTTCTTCATGGTGATTTTCCGCCCGTTCATCCCTGAAGCGTTGGCCAACCAGTATCTGGCCGGGGCGATTCTGCTGGGGGCCGCCCCCTGCACGGCCATGGTGTTCGTATGGAGCTACCTGACACGGGGCGACGCGGCTTACACCCTGGTACAGGTAGCGCTGAATGATCTGATCATGCTGTTTGCCTTTGCCCCCATCGTGGTTCTGCTGTTGGGCATCTCGAACATCCAGGTCCCGTGGAACACGGTGCTGCTCTCGGTCGTGCTCTACATCGTCATTCCCCTGGCCGCTGGCTATGTCACTCGCAAAGCGCTGATGGCCAGAAAAGGCGCCGAATGGTACGACAAGGTGTTCATGAAACGCCTGGCCCCGGTCACCCCCATGGGCCTGATCGTCACGCTGGTCTTACTGTTTGCTTTTCAAGGCGATGTCATCCTGAGCAATCCGCTGCATATCGTGCTGATTGCCATTCCGCTGATCATTCAGACCTTTCTTATTTTCTTCATCGCCTACGGTTGGGCCAAGGCGTGGCGCGTACCGCATAATATCGCCGCACCGGGAGCAATGATTGGTGCCAGCAATTTTTTTGAACTCGCCGTGGCCGCCGCCATCGCGCTGTTTGGCCTGCAGTCTGGAGCAGCCCTGGTCACGGTGGTCGGCGTGCTGGTAGAAGTGCCGCTCATGCTGGCCCTGGTGCGTATCGCCAATAAAACGCGCGCGCATTTTCCTGCAGCCCAACCCTCCTGATGAGGACCCCGCCATGATCGTGATCTATCACAACCCTGCGTGTGGCACGTCGCGTAATACGCTGGCCATGATCGAAGCATCGGGAGAAATACCGCAGGTGATCCACTACCTGGAAACGCCGCCCAGCCGAGAGCGGCTGTTGGCACTGCTGGCCATGATGCAGCTGCCCCCCAGGGCGCTCTTGCGCCAGAAAGGGACGCCTTATGATGAACTGCAGCTCGACGACCCGACGTTGAGCGATGACCAGCTCATCGACGCCATGATGGCTCACCCGCTGCTCATCAACCGGCCCATCGTCAGTACGCCCAAGGGCACGCGATTATGCCGCCCATCCGAGCAGGTATTGGCGCTCCTGGACCACCCTGTTGCACAATTTACCAAGGAAGACGGAGAGACCGTTTACTATCCCCCCACCTAACCGCCCGGCATGGGCAGCCAGGAGCGTCATGCGTCAAGTCATCAAGATGGAGCACCCTGCCGTGGCATTCATCCAGCAGCACGGAGGCGTGGTGACGGTACGCCGTTCGCCACGTCATGGCTGCTGTGGCGGGACGGCACATATCGCCGTGGCAGAGCTGGGCGCGCCAAGCGACACATCGGCCTTCGAATATCATCAGTTGCCAGAGGCCGGCCTCTGGATAGAGCCGTCCCTTGCTTGGCAAGGCCTGCGATTACGGGTGGAAGGATGGTGGAAATTCAGGCGGCTATTTCTGGAGGGCGCCCCGTTAACGCCGGGGAGCCGGGATACTCAGCAGCGCTAGCGTGGCTGCCAGCATGAGCAGCGACGTCAGCCATAGCGCGGATGCGCCCCACTGGTCGATCAGCAGCCCAAACAGCAGCGGCGCCAGGGCTTGCAAGGCCCGAGCGGGCATCATGATGAGCCCCTGCCTGCGCCCAAACCCCTGCGGGCCAAACAGTGCCAGGGGCAGCGTCCCAGAGGCAATCGTCATCATGCCGTTACCCGCGCCATGCAGCAACGCAAACCCGGCGGCCGGCATGCCGAAAAACGTCAGCAACCCGGCGCCCACGGGATGCAGCGTGGTAGCGATCCTGCCTGCGAACAAGGGGTGAAAACGGCGCAGCAAAACGAACTCTCCCATACGCGCCGCTGCTTGCGCAGGCCCCACCAGAGCAGCCGCTGCAATCGCCACCGACAGAGAAACGCCACTCTCTTGCAGCAGCCTGGGAAGGTGGGCGGCCATGGCCGTGGAGACGAACCAGCCCGCCGCGAACACGTACGCCAGCAGCAGCAGGGTAAAACGCGGTCGTTCAGGCGCCTCAGACGCAGGGCTCGACGCGCTGGAGAGCGCTCGCTCGGCCTTGGGCAAGCGAGCGTTCAAGGGCATTCCCAACACGACATGGGCAAGCGCCCAGCTGGCGCAGGCAGCACGCCAGCCCCACTCGCTCTCGATGAAGGCAGTGATGGGCCAGCCAAGAGTACTGGCAAATCCTGCCACCAGGGTCACGCCGGTAATCGATGCCCTGGCATGACTCCCCAGCAGCCGCCCCAGCGTGGCAAAGGCCGCATCGTAAAGACCCAGCGCCATGCCCACGCCCATCAGCAACCATGCCAGCACCAGTGTCACCGCCCCTTGCGCCAGCGCCAGTGCCAACAAGCCCACCGCCATGATGGCGTTCGAGGCCATCAGCACACCGCGCCCGCCCTGGCGATCGATCAAGCGCCCGACGCTGGGTCCCAACATGGCGACCAGCAGCAACGCTGCCGAGAAGGCGCCAAATATCCAGCGAGTGGACAGCTCCAATTCCAGCGCCATGGGCCCCGCCAGAATGGCGGGCAGATAGTAGCTGGACGCCCAGGCAAGGGTCTGGGCACTCCCCAGGGTGAGCGTCAGGCCAGCGCCAGGCGAGCGAATCACGCCACCTGCCTGGGCAGCGCCAGTGCCATGAGCGCGCTGGCAGCCACCAGCGCCGCCGCCACCCACAGGCACGCACTCAAACCATAGGCCATGTAGAGCCAGCCCGAGAGCAGCGTGCCGACCAGGCGGCCCATGGCGTTGGCCATGTAGTAGAAGCCTACGTCCATGGACACGCCATCGGCACGGGCATAGTGGACGATCAGATAACTGTGCCAGCTGGAGTTGACGGCAAACAGCACGCCGAAGGCCAGCAGCCCCACTACCAGCCACCCCACCTGTGCCAGGGGCAGCAGAGCCAGCAGAATGGCGAGCACGGCAAGCGCGGCGGCCCAGCCAGCCGTGAGCATCCGAGCGTCTCCACGGAACAGTGCGGTGAGCCTGGGCGCCTGGGTCTGCACCCCGCCGTAGCCAATGATCCAGGCGGCCAATAGCCCACCCACGGTCCAGTGGCTCCAGCCATGCTGATCATAGAGGAATACCGGCAAGGCCACGACAAACCACACGTCCCGGGAGGCGAACAGGCAGAAGCGCGCCGCCGAAAGCACATTGATGGCGCGGGACTTGGAGAAAATCTCGGAAAACTTTGGCTTGACCTTCTGTTTGCCAAGGTCAGCCTTCAACCGCCACAGCGACAGCCCCAGCACGGCACCCAGCATCAGCGCCATGGCCACCACCGCGCCGCGAAAGCCGATCAGCGTCAGCAGCACGCCGCCCACAAAAAAGCCCAGCCCTTTCAGGGCATTTTTGGAGCCGGTCAACATCGCTACCCAGCGGTACAAGGCGCTGTTGGCATTGGCGCTATCAGCCGGCACCAGCACTTTCACCGCGCTTTTGGCGCTCATCTTGTTCAGGTCTTTGGCAATACCCGACAGCGCCTGGGCCGCCATGACCCAAACGACGGTAAGCATTCCGGCAGGCACCATGAGCATGGCAAGCGCCACGATCTGCAGCCCCAGCCCCACGTTCATGGTGCGGTTGAGCCCCAACCGCGCGCCCAACCACCCTCCCACCAGATTGGTCACCACGCCAAACGCTTCGTAGAACAGAAACAGCATGGCGATTTGCAGCGGCGAGTAACCCAACTGGTGGAAGTACATCACCACCAGCATCCGCAGGGCCCCATCGGTGATGGTAAACGCCCAGTAGTTGCCCGTGATCAGCATATACTGGCGCACTTCGAAAGGCAGTGCGCCAATGCGTGCCCTGAGCGACTCAGCCACGGCGCGCCTGCTCCTTGCCCACCTTCCAGGCAAGCTCAGCGGTGCGGTTGGCATACCCCCACTCGTTGTCGTACCAGGCGTAGAGCTTCAGCTGCGTACCATTCACGACCATGGTCGAGAGCGCATCGATGACCGAACTGCGCGGGTCGGTGCGATAGTCGATAGACACCAGCGGCCGCTCCTCGTAACCCAGAATCCCCTTCAAGGGCCCCTCTGCGGCCATCTTGAGCGCCTGATTGACCTCCTCGACGGTCACTTCGCGCTCGAGCTCGAATACCATATCGGTCAGCGAGGCATTGGCCAGCGGCACGCGAATCGCATGGCCGTTCAGCTTGCCGGTCAGTTCGGGAAAGATGGCGGTGATCGCCTTGGCCGAACCGGTGGTGGTGGGAATCAGGCTCATGCCGCAGGCGCGCGCCCGGCGCAGGTCCTTGTGCGGTGCGTCCAGAATCGTCTGGGTATTGGTAATGTCGTGCACCGTGGTCATGGAACCATGACGAATACCGAACGTTTCCAGAATGACCTTGACCACGGGGGCCAGACAGTTGGTGGTGCAGCTGGCCGCAGTGACGATGCGGTGCGTAGCAGGGTCGAACAGATGATCGTTGACGCCCACCACCACGTTGAGCACGCCCTCCTCCTTGACCGGCGCACTGACCACCACACGCTCGACCCCCTGATCCAGATAGGCCTGCAGCTTCTCCGTGGTTTTCATCTTGCCGGAGCATTCGATCACCACATCGCAACCAGACCAGTCACCTTCGGCAATCGTCTTGTGGGCGCTGAAGGCGATGGTACGGCCATCGATGGTGATCGCCTCCGGGGTAGCGCCAATGCCCTGCCCCGGCGCCCACTGGCCATGTACCGAGTCGAACTCCAGCAGGTGAGCAAACGTCGCCGCATCGCCGCCCGGGTCGTTGATGCGCACCAGGGTTACCTCGTCGGCAGCGGCTCGCGCCCACAGGCTGCGCAGTGCCAGACGACCAATACGGCCAAACCCGTTGATACCAATGCGTAGTGACATGCTGAACCTCCAGAGCCAAGTGAATCGTCAATATATGAAAAATCATATATTAAAAATCAAAAAAAACCAGCTATCGAACCCGCAGGCGGCCACGCCCCCTGCGGGTAACCCGTGATCAGTACGGCGTGATCACCCGAAGCGCCCCGTGATGTAATCGTGGGTACGCTGGTCTTGCGGATTGGTGAAGATCTGGTCGGTGCTGTCCACCTCCACCAGATCCCCCATGTGGAAGAACGCCGTACGGTCGGCCACGCGTGCCGCCTGCTGCATGTTGTGGGTCACCATGACGATGGTATAGCTCTCGCTGAGCTCATCGATCAGCTGCTCCACCTTGGCCGTCGCGATGGGGTCGAGGGCCGAGCACGGCTCATCCATCAGGATGATGTCCGGGCTGACGGCCACAGTGCGGGCAATGCACAGGCGCTGCTGCTGGCCACCCGACAACCCGGTGCCCGGCTGATCCAGTCGATCCTTGACCTCTTCCCAGAGCCCGGCACGGCGCAGGCTGCTCTCGACGATGTCGTCCAGCTCGGCCTTGCGCTTTGCCAGACCGTGCAGACGCGGGCCATAGGCGATGTTTTCATAAATCGACTTGGGAAACGGATTGGGCTTCTGAAACACGATGCCTACCTGGGCACGCAGGAGTACCACATCGCGATCCGGGGCATAGATATCCTTGTTATCCAGGGTGATCTTGCCCTCGACCCGACAGATGTCGATGGTGTCGTTCATGCGGTTCAAGCAGCGCAGAAAGGTCGACTTACCGCAGCCAGAAGGCCCGATGAACGCCAGCACTTCGTTTTCGTACACATCCAGGCTGATACCATTGATCGCCTGACTGGCACCGTAAAAGACCTTGACGTCCTGGGCGCTCATCTTGACCTTGTCGGTGGCTTTACTGGTGCGGCTCTCGCCAGCGCCTACGCTCACCAATGGGGATGTCTTGGGCTCTGTTGAAGTATTCACTTACCACCTCGTCTCGAATTTTTTACGCAGCCAGATTGCCAGTGCGTTCAGGCTCAGCATCAACCCCAGCAGTACAATGATGGCCGCTGACGTACGCGCCTCGAAGAAATTGCGCAGCTCGTTACCCTGCCATAGATAGATCTGTACCGGTAGCGCAGCCGACTGCTCCAATGGCGTGCTGGGCACGTTGGACACGAACGCATTCATGCCGATGAGCAGCAGCGGTGCCGTCTCGCCCAGCGCCTGGGCAACGCCCAGAATGGAGCCCGTCAGGATACCCGGCAGTGCCAAGGGCAATACATGGTGGAAGACCGTCTGCACTTTCGATGCGCCGATCCCCAACGCCGCCTGGCGAATGGAGGGCGGAATCGAGCGCAGCGATGCCCTGGTAGCGATGATGATGGTCGGCAGGGTCATCAGCGTCAGCACCAGGCCGCCCACCAGCGGCGCCGACAGCGGCATGCCCAGATAGCCTATGAAGATGGAAGCCCCCAACAAGCCGAACACGATGGAAGGCACGGCTGCCAGATTGTTGATATTGATCTCGATGAGATCGGTCAAACGGTTCTTGGGCGCGAACTCTTCCAGGTAGATGGCGCTGGCTACACCAATGGGGACCGAAAGCGTGATCACGATCAGCATCATGAACAGCGACCCCATGAAGGCCCCTGCCAGGCCCGCCGACGCAGGCGAGCTGCGCGAGTCGGTATTCAGGAACAGCGACGTACTGAAGGAGTTACGGATGACGTTCTCATCGTAAAGGCGGTCAGCCCATTCCCGGGTCTGGGCACTCAACTGCTGACGCGCATCCGGCAGCGAGCGGTCGATATTGCCCTTGATCCAGACGTCGACGTTGGCCGCCGCGAGCATTTTCACTTCCACGGTCTGGCCCAGCAAGGAAGGATCCTTGATGAACTTCTCACGCAGTGCAAAGCGCTCACCCGAGGTCACCAGGGCACGCAGATCACGTAGCTGTTGAGGCTCGACCTCGACCCCCAGCGCCTCTTCCATGGCGCGGTCGATCAATGACTGCCAGTTGACCAGTCCTGCCTGGGTCAGCCACGCGGAATAACGTTCGTTGAACGCCGACTGGCTTTCACCGCTGGCGCGCACCGGCTTCTCTTCCAGCTGGATCACTTCGGGGTCGAAGTACACCTCCGGGTAGAGCGTCGCTTGCCAAAACGCCGGCACACCGCGCATCAGAATACTGATGAACAGAATGGCGACCAGGGTCAGGCCGGTCACGACGGCGGCCAACCCGGCAAAGCGAAAACGCTTTTCCTGACGATGACGTCTTGCCAGCGAGTTTTCGATCGTGGTCAGGCGATGCTGACGGCGCTGCTCAATCGTAATAGACATGGTCGCTTACTCGTATTGCTGGCGGTATTTACGCACCACAACCAGTGCGATGACGTTCAGGCCCAGGGTAATGACGAACAGCGTCAAGCCCAGAGCAAAGGCCACCAGCGACTGTGGGCTGGCAAAGTCCATGTCCCCGGTCAACTGGTTGACGATGGTCACGGTGATGGTCGATACCGCCTCGAACGGATTACCGTGCAGTACCGGGTTATTACCGGCCGCCAATACCACGATCATGGTTTCACCGATGGCGCGGCTGGCCGCCAGCAGAAAGGCACCAACGATACCCGGCAGCGCCGCAGGCAATACCACCTGGCGAATGGTCTCGGACTTGGTTGCCCCCAGCCCCAGCGCACCATCGCGCAGTGACTTGGGCACCTGAGTAATGATGTCGTCAGAGAGTGACGACACGAACGGAATGATCATGATGCCCATCACCAGGCCCGCGGTGAGCGCGCTGGTGGTGCGGATATTGATACCGACCATATCGCCCAGGCTGGAAAGGAAAGGCCCAATGACGATCAGGGCAAAGAAACCGTACACGATGGTCGGGATACCGGCCAGAATTTCGATGATCGGCTTGGCCACGTTACGCAGCCAGGGGGGCGCGTATTCGGCCATGTAAATCGCCGTCATCAGCCCCACGGGGATCGCCACCAGCAAGGCAATGATACTCACCATCATGGTGCCCCACAGCAGCGGCAGCAGGCCAAATTCCCCCTGCGCATCGCTTCCCGACGTGCTGAAACGCGGATTCCAGGTCGTGCCCAGGAAGAACTCTGCCGGGCTGATGAAGCTGAAGAACTTCAGCGCTTCGCCCAGCATCGACAGCACGATACCCACCGTGGTGAAAATCGCGATGGCGGAGCAGGAAGCCAGCGCAATGGAGATCACGCGCTCGACATGATTACGCGCCCGCCACTGAGGGGAAATACGCCGCCGGGCAAACACCAGCCCCACCACGGCCACCACGGCCATCAGCGCGATCAGCGTGGTGTTCTGGAAAGTCTGCAGGCGCGCCATGTGTGCGGCCGCGGCCAACTCCTCGGCGCTTCCCCCTCCGGCCACGTTACGCTCGTTGGCCAGCGCGGTGATACGCCGCAACAAGGTGTTCATTTCACGTTCGCTCATGCCTGCCACCAGCTCGGGGGGCAGTTGCTGAACGACCAGCATATCAATCAACTGTGGTGCCAACAGCGACCACAATATAAATAGGGCAAGCGCTGGCAGCCCACACCACAAGGCCACCAACGCTCCATAATAACCGGGGCGCGAATGCATTCTGACATCGTGCTCTGCCGCAACCGCGCGACTGCGTGTTAACCCCAAGTGGTAAGCCAAGGCCATTATCACGAGTAGCGTGGCTATCAAGGCAATGTTACTCATTCTCTCTCCGCCCATGATTTCCTACGTTCAAGCGCCAGCACCATTTCCATGATGCCGGCGCAATACCTACCTGATCACCGCTGTGAAGCGATGACGGCAGTCTTACTCTTCAACGCTTACCACGGTACGGGCCTGGAACTGAGCCAGTGCTTCAGCACGCTCTTCTTCGCTCATTGGGATCAGACCAGCGTCTTCCAGCGGACTGCCGTAGCCAGAAATCATGTCGTTCAGGAAGAACTCGGTGTACTCGGCCAGGCCCGGGATCACGTCCAGGTGCTCGCCCTTCACGTAGAAGAACAGCGGACGAGAAACGGGGTATTCGCCAGAACCGATGGTTTCCAGGCTGGGCGTCACGCCATCCACCGTGGCCACTTGCAGACGGTCACGGTTCTGGTCGTAGAAGCTCAGACCGAAGACACCAACGGCATCTGCCTGGGCATCCAGACGAGCCAGCGTCTCGGTATAGTCACCGGCGATTTCGACGATACGGCCATCGCCACGCAGCGAGTCACAGGCATCGCCTTCTACGTTGGCGTCGCTTTCACAGCCAGCGTGGATGACTTTCTCTTCGAATACTTCACGGGTGCCGTGGTTGGAAGCCGGAATCACCAGCACGATTTCCTGGTCGGGCAGGCTGCTGTCGATTTCGTTCCAGCGGGTGTAGGGGTTGTCGACCAGCTGACCATCCTGAGTGACTTGAGCGGCAGCGGCCTTGAACACGTGCTCAGGCGTCAGAGCGAACTCTTCACGGTCGATACGCGATGCAAACACGATACCGTCGTAGCCGAACATCACTTCGAGGATGTCGTTGACGCCGTTTTCGTTACAGTTGGCTACTTCGCCACTGCGGATGGCACGAGAAGAGTTGGCGATGTCGATGGTGTTCTCACCAACGCCCTGACAGAACTGGCGCAGGCCGCCACCGGAGCCACCAGAACCGACGACCGGAGTGTTGAACTGGGAATAAGTGTTACCGAACTCTTCAGCAACAATGCTGGCAAACGGCAGTACCGTCGAAGAACCAGCGATTTGCACGGTGTCACGGGCAGTAGCAGCCGTTGATACGCCGGTAGCAAGAGCGGCAGCAACTACAACACCCAGTGTCTTTTTCGTTACTTTCATCGTCGTGTCCCCTTCTAGTTTCATGCCTGGGCTATTCGATTTGAGCCGTTCGGCAATGTTGGCGATTGGCCTTTCACACCGAGGAGTTTGCACAGCGACGATTGCAGAAATATGACAGCGATAATTTTTTTAGCGAGGAGTGTTAACGAAGCGTTGGCCTGGGGCCCTATCACAGCAGCAAACCCAGCGCCGCCAGCGTACACAGGGCCAATGAACAGCGCTGTAGCAGTACTTTATCCAGCCGATGGGCCACCGCATCCGCCAACGCATTACCGATCAACACGGCAGGCAGAAACGTCAGCGCCAGCTTGAAATGCCAGATGCTGAGCTGCCCCGCCAGCGCCAGCGTCGCCAGGGTCAGCAGCGAGGTGATGACGAAGAAGGCCGCCAGATTGCCGCGCATGCGATCCGGCGAAAAGCCGTGCATCAACAGCACGATGGGCGGCCCACCAATGGCAGCCACGGTGCCGAAGATGCCCGACAGTACACCGGCCACGAACAGTGTGACGCGATTCACCGGCAAATGAAAACGGCACAGCGTCACGCCGACCGCAAACAGCACGATGGCGGCAATCAGCGTTTCCAGCACGGCCATGGGCGCCGCCAGCAGCAGCCAGATGCCCAGCCCGTTACCCGGCAGCCGCCCCACCAGTGCCACGCTAATCTCGCGCAGATGCACTTCGTGCCAATAGCGGCGCACCATCATCAGCGAGACCGTAAAACCGAACAGCACCAGCACCACCGGCACCAGCCGTGGCTCCAGCATCAGCAGCAGCGGTGCCCCGACGACCGCCAGGCCAAACCCCGTGGCACGCTGTACGAAAGCCCCCAGCAGCAGCACCCCGGCACAGGCCAGCCATGTTGCCAGAGAAATTCCCAAAGAGAGCTCCATGGTGAGCGCCAGCCATTCGAGCATCGCCACGCCTAGACCGCCTGGGTGAGCTTTCTCACCCCGATATTACCCAGCAGCGCCGCGCCCAGCATGGTCAGCACCATCGGCCAGAGGTGCTCTACCTGGAAGAGGCCCACCAGCACACCCGCCAGCGCGCCACAGCTGAACTGAATGCCTCCCAGCAGCGCCGTGGCCGTGGCGCTGATATGGCCGAAATGATCCAACAGCGACGAGATGGCGTTGGGCGTGATCAGCCCAATCATGCCGGTAAACAGCATCACCAGCGCCACCACCACCGGCAACGAGGCCAGGCCCAGGGCCGTAGCAGCCACCAGTGCCAGCGCGGCGCATAGCTGCACCGTCAAGCCAAAGCGCAGGTTCTGCTGGGGTGTGCGCTTGCGCAGAAGATGGATATTCAGCCGATTGGAGAGCGCAATCATGACCACGTTGACCCCAAACACCAGCGGGTAAACGCCCGGAGAGAGGGAGAAATACTCCAGATAAAGAAAGGGTGAGGCCGTTACGAACGCGAAGAGGCCCGCAAACGAGGCTGCCACGGCGCAAATGTACCCCATCCCTTCCCGGTGACGCAGCACGCTGGCGTAGTTACCCAGCACCTGACGAGGAGTGGCAACAGGCAGGCCCGGGGCGCGGGTTTCAGGCAGGCGTGTTCCCAGCAGCCAGAGCAAAAAGCCTGCATAGACTGCCAGAAATACAAAGATCAGCCACCAGCCGGCGATATATAGCAGCAGGCTCCCGACCGCCGGCGCCACCAGCGGCGCCAGCATCATGATCATGGCCATAGTGGACATCACCCTGGCAGCCTCACGCCCGCTGAAACAATCCCGTACGATGGCCGCCGAATTGACCACGCAGGCTCCCCCGCCCAGCGCCTGCACGAACCGCCATGCCAGCAAGGATGTCAGGCTATCGGCGGTGGTGATCATCAAGCTGGCCAGTATGAAGACCACCAGCCCGCTGAGCAGCACAGGTTTGCGGCCCATGCGGTCCGACAGCGGGCCAAAACAGAGCTGCCCCAGCGCAAAGCCGAACAGAAACATACTGATGGAAAGCTCGGTATGGTGAATGCTGGCACCGATACTTTCCGCCAGCACTCCCATGGCAGGCAGGTAGGCGTCTATTGCAAAAGGGGCCAACGCCGTATTGGCCGCCACCAATAGCGCTACGCGACGCGGATTGAGTTCCATACATCTCCTCGAAAGCTACGCTGGTTGGCCGCTCGCTGGCCACTTAGATAGGACGCTAATCATACACTCAACCCCAGGATCGCGCATCGCCCACTCAGAACTGAAACATTTGCCCATTAAGCTGCCCGTCATGATTCAAATGACGCTGTCCTGAGGGCCACGATGATACTCAAAAAGCTGGAAAACATTTCGCTACGCAACCTGAGCCTGGCCGCACTGCTATTGATGGCAGGCTGCCTGCTGATGTTCGCCGCACTGGCCTGGCATATCATGCAGCAGAGCCAGCGTGACCTGGCTTCGCTGGAGCAGGTCAATGTCCAGCAAGCCTCCTCGCTGAATCGGCTGCACATTGCCAGCCTGGAGGGTCTCAATCGCATGGACCGTGCTCTGGAGCGCCAATTGCGTCCGTCGCTCGGTGACCCCATCGCAGCGCTGGAAGCCGTCGAGCACGAGCTGAACGAGATGTCCCAGGCGCTGGAAAGTTTCCTTCAGGCCACTCAGGACAGCCCCTATTCAGCGTTGCGCGACGCCATCGATGAGCGCGCCCATCAACTGCTGGCCAGCATGGATGCCCAGCGCAACGCGATTACCTCCGGTGACCGCAGCGGCTATCGGCAAATCACTCTGGAAGCCATGGATCATAGCGAGGCCCTGGCAGGCCATGCCCGGGCGTTTTATCAGGTAGCCGACCAGCAAGGCGTCAGTCTGATGCAGGACGCCAAGCAGCGCGCAGGTATGGTGGCCGCTGGGCTGGCGCTGGGTATGGCGGTCTCCCTGGCCCTGATGGGCGCCTTGATCTGGCTGGGCCACTTCCAGTTGCTACAGCCCATCCGCCACTTGATCGGCCATTTTCGTCATATGGCCGAAGGAGACCTGAGTGCCGAGGTTCCGGCCCGTGGCAACAACGAAATCGGCCAGCTCTATGCGGCCCTGGGGGTCATGCAAAACTCCCTGATCGAGACCGTCAAGCAACTGCATGACAACAGCCAGCACGTGTTCCAGAGTGCTCAGCGGCTGGCACTGGGTAACGAGGACCTGGCCACGCGCACCCATCAGCAAACCACCTCACTGGACAACACGGCCACCAACGTACATACCCTGACCGATAGCGTGGCCCACACCGCCGAGCATGCCCTGAAGGCCAAGGAACTGACCGAACACGCCACGACACAAGCTCAGCAGAGCCACCACACCATGGAAGCCTTTCTGTCGACCATGGAAGAGATCGATGCCCACGCCAAGCAGGTCAACGACATCGTCAACGTCATCAATGGCATTTCGTTCCAGACGAACCTGCTGGCCCTCAACGCGTCGGTGGAAGCGGCCCGTGCAGGCGAACAGGGGCGCGGCTTTGCCGTGGTGGCCGCTGAAGTGCGTTCACTGGCCACCCGCAGCGCAGAAGCTGCCACCCAGATTCGCGGCCTGCTGGCCTCTTCCAATACCAGTATCGAGCGCGGCAACCAGCTTTCCCGAGATGCCAACCAACAGGTCGAGGAGATGGTCGGCTCGATCTCTTCGACTCACCGCCTGATTACCGATATTGCCAAAGCCGCCCACCTGCAGCATCAGAACATCGAAGAGATCAACGAGACCCTGCAGGAACAGACCCAGGTGACCCAGGCCAATGCGCGTCAGGTCGATGCCACCGCACAGGACGCCATGTCGCTGGAGTCGGCTGCCGAAGGGATGCGAGAGCAAGCGGCCCGATTCAAGATCAGCCAGCGACCCCAGGCCGTCGGCTATCAGTGGCGGGCAGCGGATTCTTCGCTATCATCACCGATCAAACATACTCAACGCGAGCCAGCCTTGTTAGAGTAACCATGACTCATACAAGGAGCACTGCATGGCCACTAGTCTATTAAGCCAATTGAAAGAGATGACCACCGTGGTGGCCGATACCGGGGATCTGGAGGCCATTCGTCGCTTCCAGCCCGAGGACGCCACCACCAACCCTTCGCTGATTCTTCAGGCGGCCCAACAGGAGGAGCGCCGTGCTCGTCTGGCCAGTATCGCCAAGGAGAGCACCGACCTGGACGACGCGGTCGATCGGGTGGCGGTGGATATCGGTAGCGAAATCAGCAAGCTGGTTCCCGGCTATGTGTCCACCGAGGTCAGCGCGCGTCTCTCTTTTGACAAGGAAGCGACCATCGCCAAGGCCCACTCGTTGATCGAGCGTTATGCCGAGTACGGCGTGGGTCCCGAGCGTATTCTGATCAAGATGGCTTCCACCTGGGAAGGCATTCAGGCCGCTCACCAGCTGGAGCGCGACGGGATTCGTACCAACCTGACACTGCTGTTCGGCTTTGCCCAGGCCCAAGCCTGCGCCGATGCCGGCGTCACGCTGATCTCGCCTTTCGTGGGGCGGATTCTGGATTGGCACAAGGCGCGCCAGCCTGATGCCGACTTCAGCGGTGCCCAGGACCCCGGCGTACAGTCGGTCAAAGGAATTTACGAGTACTACAAAGGCCACGGCTACCCCACCATCGTGATGGGTGCCAGCTTTCGTAACATCGGTGAAATTCAGGCGCTGGCAGGCTGTGACCGCCTGACCATCTCCCCTGCCCTGCTCAAGGAGCTGGACGAGATCGAGGCCGACCTGCCCCGCCAACTCAGCCCCCTTGGCGCCAGCAGCTCACCGCAAGAAGCCTTGGCACAAGCCGATTTTCGCTGGGCAATGAACGAAGACGAGATGGCCACCGATAAGCTGGCCGAAGGTATTCGTAAGTTCATGGCTGACCAGCGCAAGCTGGAAGAACTGCTGAGCACGCTAAGAAAGGGCTAGGCTGCGACTTTTGCACGCCTGCTCACCAGGCGTCTGTGAACAGCCCTCTGGCGCATCACTGACCAGAGGGCTTTATTTTGCAGGAGCCCCTTGGGCTTCCAGCATCTCCACCAGCGGCTGAAACTGCTCGCGGTTATGCTCGTTCATGTGCATCAGGATACGATGTGCTTCCAGAATGCGGCCGCGCAGCCCCTCTTCGTCGGCGGGCTCCTCGGGCAGCTCTTCCAATACCGTCTCCAGCGGTGCCGACTGCTGCAGCGGTGCCGACATCAGCGTAAAGAAGCGCGCAAACCCCATCACATCCAGCATCTGCCGGACATCCGGATTATCCGCAATGATGGTAGGCGGCTGCTCCAGACGGCCTTTGACGGCCATGGCCACCTTGGCGAGAAAGCCCAGCGCCGTCGAGTCGACGTTCGTCGCCTCGCGCAGGTCAATCATCACCGCACGCAGGCCCGGCGTTTCCGCGAGACGTTGTGCCTGGGTATCGAGTGTGGCGCAGAGTGTGAGTCTTACATCACCACACAGCTTTAGAACAAAAACACCAGAATCGAACGCCGCCTTGATGCGGCCTTCTTCAATCAGCATGACCAAATCCGCTCACCATCATGATTGTCAGGTCATCGGGTAAAGCATCGCGGTCCTGGTTCGCCTCATCGTCCTCGTCGTCTCCACTCAGGAGCGAGTTGGTGTTGGCTAGCCGGTCTCGCAGCTGCTCAAGCGTGACACTTTCGCTTACTAGTTGCTCAAGTTCCGTGAGCCGCGTGTCGAGCGTCTTACCCGGCAAGCATTCCAATACACCATCTGAACACAGCCACAACTGGAAGTCGGCTGGCAGCGGACAGCTAAGCGAAGGATACTCCACATCAGGGAAAAGGCCTACCGGCATTCCTTCCCCCGCCAAACGCGTCAGGTTTCCATCCGCCACCAATAATGGCATGGGAAGCTGGGCGCCGAGCGAATAGTGCAGAGTCTTTTCCTCATGGTCAATAACAGCGACAAATAAAGTGGCGTGTTTGCCGATGTCGGTATCCTGAAGTTCACGGTTCAGGGCCGACAACCAGCGGGGCGGCAGCGCTTGGGGGTCCTGACCATCCCACTCGTTCAGCCAGCGGTTACAGAGATACTTCAGCAGCACGGTCACGAAGGCCGAGGAGGCCCCATGGCCGGACACATCGGCAAAATAGAACACGCTAAAGCGCTCGTTGTAACGCTGATAGTCGAGAAAATCGCCCGACAAATAGAGCGACGGCGCAAACCAGTAATCGTAATAGACGCCGCTGATCACCTTGGGCCTTGGCGGCAGCAGACGGCGCTGAATATGCCCGCCACTCTGCTGATCCATTCTCAGCAGGGCCAAATGGGTTTCCAGGCTTTCGTTCAGCTCCGCCAGCCGTTGTCGGTCACGGTCACGCTCCTGGGCCAGTTGATGCAGCTCGATGGCCTTGCGAATCATCCTGCGCAGCAGTTCGGCATGCCTGAGCGGGTGGACGATGTAATCCACCAATCCAGCGTCGATTGCCTTGATCAAATCCGCATCCTGACGGGTATCACTCACGACCAGTGCGGGCAGGCGATGGGCCAGTTGCGACCACTGCTGCCTGGGCACCGCTCTAGCATGGGCGACAATCAGCGCGGTGCCCACCGGCAGATGATCGATATTGTCTGCGGCAAACACCCACATCCCGTCACAGGTAATCGCCTCGGCCAGCGCATCACGCTCGCTACCGGGTTCATCGATTACCGCGATCAACTGCTTTGCGTGATCCATGTCTAGCCTCAGTCGGCGAAGTCGTCGTCACCAAAGTCGCTATCGTCGAACTCGAAATCGTCCATGGCAAAGGGATCGTCGCCCAGCTCACCATCGTTGATCTCGAACTGTCGACGCTGCAAGTAAGCATCGCGAATGAATCGGTAGCGATCCCCCCGGATCAGTGACTCCTGATCCAGCAGGCCTGCCCGCAAGTGCACGATATCCAGCGCGGTCAGGCCTGCGCGCAGCTGGTGATCGTCCATGTAGGTGATGGGGTGCGCCGCGATATCCAGCGGGAACCCCGACGCATCTCGCAGGGTACGCGGCCCCAGCAGCGGCAGCACCAGATAACGTGAATCTTCCCAGCCCCAGACGGCCAGGGTCTGGCCGAAATCTTCACGCTCGGCGGTAATCTCCATATGCGTCGCATAATCCAACAGCCCCCCGATACCCACCGTGGAGTTGATCAGAAAGCGCGACGTGGCCAGCCCCGCATTGGCAGGCTTGCCTTGCAGCAAACTGTTAATGGCCGTGCGGATTTCTCCCAGGTTGGAGAAGAAATTACCTACGCCAGTCTGCACCGGCTGAGGGGTGACGGTTTTGTACCCCGTGGCCACAGGCTTCAGTGCGTAGCGATCGAGCACGTCATTGAAAGCGAACACTCGCCGATTGAAGCCTTCCCAAGGGTCTTCCGGATGCGCTGACTGCTCAACGGCACCCTCTTCGCGCTCGCCGTCGCGCTCCTGGGGAGACGTGCTGGCACATCCCCCCATGGCCAACGTGGCCAGCAACAGAACGGGGAGCCAGGGGCGCCACGTTCCGGGAGCCGTGTCTTGCGTGGCAAACAACCTCAGCATGGGGTTTCCTCTTTTCACATCATCAACGCATCTTCAAAGTGTACAACGCCAACGCTTCGCCGCTGACGTGGTTTTCACGACGTACTTATCACAAGTACTTATCACAAGTACTTATCCAAAGTACTTAGCCCAGGTACTTAGCCTTCTCGGCGAAGGATCACGCTACCCGCGCTGTACCCTGCACCAAACGAACAGATCACCCCAATATCGCCTTCCGCCAGGTTCTCGCGATGCAGGTGGAAAGCGATGATGGACCCCGCCGAGCTGGTATTGGCGTAGCGGTCCAGGATGATCGGCGCCTGCGGCACATCAGGCTCCTGGCCCAGCACCTTACGGGCAATCAGGTCGTTCATGTGGCGATTGGCCTGGTGTAACCACATCCGCGAAAGGTCCTCACCGCTCAATTCCAGGGAGGCCAGGTGCTCGGTGATCAGCCTGGCCACCAGCGGGCAAACTTCCTTGAACACTCGCCGTCCCTCTTGCACGAACAGCTTGTCCAGGGCCAGCGGGTCGCTGTCGGTGACTCGATTGAGAAAACCGGCATTGTTACGAATGGCGTTGGAAAACTGAGTGACCAGGCGTGTCCCTAGAATCGCATAACGCTCACTGGCCACGGCCACCTCACTGCTTTCCAGTACCATAGCAGTACAAGCATCGCCGAAAATAAAGTGGCTGTCACGGTCTGTGAAATTCAGGTGTGCCGAGCAGATCTCGGGATTGACGATCAGCGCACGTTTCACCCGCCCTGCCGCAATCGCATTGGCCGCGGTCTCCAGCGCAAACGTGGCGGAGCTGCACGCCACGTTCATGTCAAAGCCGTAGCCCGACGTGCCCAGCGCTTGCTGCACTTCCACGGCCACGGCCGGGTAGGCGCGCTCCAGGTTCGAGCAGGCCACGATGACCAGCTCAATATCCGCCGCCGATACCCTGGCTGCCGCCAATGCCTGACGCGCAGCTTCGGTCGCCATCTCACACTGAATCGACGGCTCGTCGTTGTCACGTTGTGGCAGTTTAGGCCGCATTCGCTCAGGGTCAAGAATCCCGGCGGCATCGAGCACGTAACGGCTCTTGATACCCGAGGCCTTCTCGATGAACTCGGTGCTCGAATAGGCCAGCGCTGCCCGCTCACCCTGGGCAATGGCCTCGGCATGGCGCGCGTTCTCGCGATCTACCCATGCATTGAAGGCAGCGACCAGCGCTGCATTATCGACCGCGTGTTCCGGCGTATAGAGTCCTGTTCCGGTAATCACTGCCTGTGTCATGCCAACCTCCTTCATTGAATGCCTTGCCCGCGGGTGATCTCTTCCCAACGCTTCTCCAGGCGTTTTGCCGATACCGGCATGTGCGTGCCCAACTGCTGCGCAAACAGCGACACTCTCAATTCCTGTATCCACCAACCGAACGCTACCAGCGTCGGGTCTTCGGCCGCACCACGGCGCTCGCTTTTGCGCCGTGCGTCAAAGCGCGCTTCGAGGGCTTGGACATCCTGCATCAGCATTTGGTCCCTGCCCCGCTCTCGGGCGGCCTTTTCCAATCGAATCAAGGCGGCTTCCATGTAGCGTGGATACTCCGTGAGCCACTCGTCCGCATCACGGATGAAGCCTGGGTAAACCAGCCGCTGCATCTGCGCACTGACATCGCTGTAGACCAGGGCCAGTGCAAAATTAAGTTTCCCTTTCAGAATCTTGCTGACGGCAAGATGGCCTTTCAGTGCCTCTTCGACACGCCCCAGCACGGTCTCGGCATGGGCCACCAGTTGAGGCTGGGTCTTTGCCAGTCGCTCGGCCAGCTCACCGGCAGAACGCGGTAGCGGATGCTGTGCCACGACCTGTGTAAACACCGCCAGCAGCAAATCCTCGACCAGCGCCTGCTTGCTGCCTACCTTGGCGAACAGCAGCGCGCACTTT
Organism: Halomonas sp. 141; assembly: GCF_002810305.1. NCBI lineage: Bacteria > Pseudomonadati > Pseudomonadota > Gammaproteobacteria > Oceanospirillales > Halomonadaceae > Halomonas > Halomonas sp. 141. Next base: position 53,990 of record NZ_PINZ01000013.1, on the reverse strand, counting down.
TCGACTCCGGGTAGCCGTTTGATGGCTTTGACCTGCTCGGGCAGCTTGGCAATGGCCAGCCGCGCCACCCCTTCCTGATGCGCAAACTGCGCCTTGGCGGGATGATCGAACAGGCTGACCTTGAAGTGCCCGCCCTCAGCGACCAAGGCCGGGTAGGCTTCCACGCGAATGCCCGCCTGGCTGGTGACACGAGATTCAGGTAGCGGCGATGCGGGCAGCTCTTCCAGCATGGGTGCCTGGCTGGCCTGCTCGGCCAGCGCCTGGGCGCCGGCACTGGCGGCTTCCTCGAAGCGCCGCTCCAGGGCACGTACATCACGCCCTTGCCCCAGGGTCTTGCCCCTATGATCGACCACCCGCACATTCATGCGCAGGTGTGGCGGCAGCAGATCGAGACGCCAGTCGTCGGGGTGAACCCGCGTGCCGGTACGCCGCCGGATGAACTCGCCAAGCGCCTCGGTCAAGGGGCGCTCGTCCGGCACCAGCGTTTCCAGGGCGGCATCGACCCAATCGGGGATAGGCACCACCTGGCGGCGCAGGCTTTTGGGCAGCGACTTGAGCAGCGCAATACACTTCTCGCGCAACAGGCCCGGCACCAGCCAGTCGAGGGCATGGGCAGGCAGCTGCGGCAGCATCGCCGCGGGCACGGTAAGGGTGACACCATCGTCCTCGGCATCCGGGTCGAAGTGATAGCTCACCGGATAGGCCACGCCCGCCAGGGTGAGGTGGTCCGGGTACTGCGCCTGGGTCACGTCGTGGGCATCACGGGCCTTGAGCGCCTCGAGGTCGAACTTCAATAGCTCGGGCTGTTGCTGCTCGGCCTGCTTGCGCCAGTGTTCGAAGCCCTTGCCATTGACGATGTCCGCCGGGATGCGCTCGTCGTAGAAAGCAAACAGGCTCTCTTCGTCCACCAGTATGTCGCGGCGCCTGGCACGATCTTCCAGCGCCTCGACCTCTTCGATCAACGCCCGATTATGGGCAAAGAACGCGCCTCGCGTCTGGAATTCGCCCTCGACCAGCGCACGACGAATAAACAGCTCCCGCGACTCCTGGGGCGCAATGGGGCCATAGTGCACCCGGCGCCGGGCAACGATAGGCAGGCCAAACAGGGTCACCTGCTCGAACGCCACCACCTGGGCGCGCTTCATTTCCCAATGGGGTTCGCTGTAGCTGCTTTTGACCAGATGCTGCGCCTGCGGCTCGATCCACTGCGGGTCGATTTTGGCCACGGTACGGGCAAACAGCTTGGTGGTTTCGATCAGCTCGAAGGCCATGACCCACTTGGGGCTCTTCCTGGCCAACCCGGAGCCGGGATGAATCATGAATTTGCGGTTGCGAGCGCCCAGGTATTCGCGGTTCTCCAGCAGCGTTCCCAAATTGGACAACAGACCCGACAGCAGCGCCTGGTGCAGCTTGCCAGAGGTTTTACGCCGCGCCTGCCTGGCCTGCTCTTCGCTTTCGTCTTCATCGCGAGGCAGCGGTGGCGGCACCTCGATATCCATGTCACGCAGCAGCTGACGCAGTTGGCGGAACGTATCGTGCCACTCGCGCATGCGCAGATAGTTGATGTAGTGCTCGCGACACCAGCGGCGCAGCTGATTGCCCGAGAGCGCCTCGCGAGCATTCTCGATGCCGTGCCATAGGTTGAGCAAAGCGACGAAGTCGGAATCCGGGTCGTGCCAGCGCTGATGCGCCTGGTCGGCCGCCTGACGCTTGTCGGCAGGCCGCTCTCGCGGGTCCTGAATGGCCAGCGCCGAGACCACCACCAGCACGTCGCGCAGGCTGCCCCGTTCGGCCCCTGCCAGCACCATGCGCGCCAGCCTTGGGTCGATGGGCAGTTTGGCCAGCTTACGGCCCAGCGGGCTCAACTGGTGCTTGTCGTCCACTGCACCCAGCTCGAACAGCAGCCGGAAACCATCCTTGATGAAGCGGCCGTCAGGCGGGTCGACAAACGGAAAGTCTTCGATGTGCCCCAGCTTCAGCGCCAGCATGGACAGAATCACCGACGCCAGGTTGGTGCGCTGAATTTCGGGGTCGGTAAACGCCGGGCGAGCCAGAAAGTCGTCTTCATCATATAGCCGAATGCATACCCCTTCGGCCACACGGCCACAGCGCCCCTTGCGCTGGTTGGCGCTGGCCTGGCTGATGGGCTCGATGGGCAGCCGCTGGATCTTGGCACGGTAGCTGTAGCGACTGATACGCACCAGGCCCGGGTCGATGACATAGCGAATTCCCGGTACGGTCAGCGAGGTTTCCGCCACGTTGGTGGCCAGCACGATACGTCGCCCGCGATGGGGGGCGAACACGCGATTTTGCTCTTCGTTGGACAGCCGCGCATAGAGCGGCAAAATGTCGGTGCCTTTCAGGTCGGCACGGCGCAGCGTATCGGCGGTTTCCCGAATGTCACGCTCACCGGGCAGAAACACCAGCACGTCCCGGGGGCCGTGGAGCCAGCCTTTCTGGCGCTCGATGGTCTCGATTTCCTGCACGGCATGAAGAATACCCTCTTGCAGCGTGCGGTCTTCTTCGTCCTCTTCGCTGCGCACCAGCGGGCGATAAAGGACATCCACCGGGTAGGTACGGCCCGAGACTTCGACCACCGGGGCCGGCGCGTCAGGCGTGCCGAAGTGGGCCGCAAAGCGCTCGACGTCGATGGTGGCGGAGGTGATGATCACCTTCAGGTCCGGGCGTTTAGGCAGCAAACGCTTCAGGTAGCCCAGCAGAAAATCGATATTGAGGCTGCGCTCGTGGGCTTCATCGATGATCAGAGTGTCATAGCGCAACAGCAGCGGGTCGTGCTGAGTTTCGGCCAGCAGAATCCCGTCGGTCATCAGTTTGACCAGCGTCGTGGGCGTGCTCTGGTCATTGAACCGTACCTGATAGCCCACCTGCTCACCCAGTGCCACCTCCAGCTCATCGGCAAGCCTGGCTGCCACGCTGCGCGCCGCCAGTCTGCGCGGCTGGGTGTGGCCAATCAGGCCCTGGCGTCCGCGCCCCAGCTCCAGACACATCTTGGGCAACTGGGTGGTTTTACCCGAGCCGGTTTCACCGGCCACGACCACTACCTGGTGCTCCTGAATGGCCGCCAGAATATCCTCGCGGCGCTCGACGACGGGCAGCTCGCCGGGGTAGTTCAGAGTGACACGCAGGGCTTCCCGCTGGGCCAGCAACTGCGTGGCCTTTGCCATATCGCGGCGCAGCTCGTTGACACCACGGTCAATCGGCTTGTTGTCACGCTGGCGTCGATTCAAGCCCGACACACGCCGGGCCAAGCGCTCACGGTCGCGTAGCATGACATCACCCAGCGATGCGTCGAGTACCGCCAGCGAAGCAGCAGGATCTTGCGGGGATTCAGTGCGAGAAGAGTGCGTGTCGGTGGTCACGTTAGGCTCGGTTTCCATCTCAGAATAAAACGTCGGCCCACTCATGGAGTGGGCCGACCATTGTACCGCTTTCAATCACGTGACGCCTAACGCCAGCCAATATGGCAATGTATCAGGCCTGGTTGGTTTCCTGGTCGCGCAGCTGGCGACGCAACACTTTACCCACGTTGGTCTTGGGCAGCTCATCGCGGAACTCGACGTACTTGGGTACCTTGTAGGCGGTCAGCTCCTTTTTGCACCAGGCGCGCAGCGTCTCGGCATCCAGCTGACTGTTTTTCGACACGACGAAGAGCTTGATGGCTTCGCCGGCGTTTTCATCGGCCACCCCGACGGCAGCCACTTCCAGCACGTCGGGATGCGCGGCCACGACGTCTTCCACTTCGTTGGGATAGACGTTGAAACCGGACACCAGAATCATGTCCTTTTTGCGATCGACGATCTTGATATAGCCATCATCTTGAAGAACGGCGATATCACCGGTGTGGAACCAGCCCTGCTCATCGATGGAGTTACGCGTTTCGTCTTCACGCTGCCAGTAGCCTTTCATGACTTGAGGCCCTTGCACGCACAGCTCCCCTGGCTCACCGAACGGCACGTCGTTGCCCTCGCTGTCCACCACCTTCACCGCCGTACCTGCCACGGGTTTGCCGATGGTGCCCAATTGAATGGCGTCATTGGGGTTGAAGCTGACGATGGGAGACGTTTCCGTCAGACCATAGCCCTCGGCAATCGGGCAGCCGGTGGTCTCTTCCCAGCGCTGGGCGGCTGCCTTGGTCAAGGCCATGCCGCCGGAGATGGTCAGCTTGAGCTTCGAGAAGTCGAGCTGGCGGAAATCATCACGGTTGCACAGGGCATTGAACAGCGTGTTCAAACCAATAAAACCGGTGAACGGCAGCCCTTTCAACTCCTTGACGAAGGCTGGCAAGTCACGCGGATTGGTAATCAGCAGCGAGTGGTTGCCGGTTTCCATCAGGAACAGGCAGTTAACGGTAAACGTGTAGATGTGGTACACCGGCAGCGGCGCAATGACCAGCTCTTCACCGTCGGTCAGATGCTCGCCAATGGCCGAGCGAGCCTGCAACATGTTGGCCACCAGGTTGCGGTGCGTCAGCATTGCCCCTTTGGGCATGCCCGTGGTGCCACCGGTGTACTGCAGCGCGGCCAGATCTTCCTGGGTGCGGCTTACCGGACTATGGGTAAGCGAAGCGCCCTTCTTCAGGGCATCGCGAAAGCCAACCGCACTGGGCAGCGAGTAGGCGGGCACCATTTTCTTGACGTGCTTGACCACGGCATTGATCAGCCAACGCTTGGGCACGTCATGCAAGTCTCCCAATTGAGTGACCAGAACGTGCTTGATGTCGGTCTTGTCCAGCACCTTCTCGAGCTTGTCGGCCATATTGGCCAGAATCAGGATGGCCTTGGCGTTTGAGTCCTTGAACTGATGAGCCATTTCACGCTCGGTGTAGAGCGGGTTGGTATTCACCACCACCAGACCGGCACGCAGCGCACCAAAGACGGCCACCGGGAACTGCAGTACGTTGGGGAGCTGGATGGCGATCCGATCCCCCGGCTCCAGATCGGTTTCATGCTGCAGCCAGGCGGCGAAATCCGCTGACAAGCGGTCCAGGTCGGCAAAGCTGAGCGTCTTGCCCATGCAGGTAAAGGCTGGCTTCTGGGCGAAGCGCTTCACTGCCGAATGGAATACCTCGGTGACCGAGTCGTACTGCTCCAACCCTTCAAGCGCTGGGCCGCGTAAAATGGGGGTGCTGGCGTGTTCGCTCATGGGGAATCTCCGCTATCCGTGTCGATGCTGTACCGACCTTGTTATTGTGGCGAGGCTATCAAGTGGTTCGTGAACGTCAACGATATACGACGTCCAGCAGACTGTAAAACGAACGATTGAAACTTGCGGTTCAACTTTAGCTTAAAGCCCTTCTACTCTCACCACCGTTCTGGTCATGCTATCTCTTTAGCATAGTCAGGATGTTGGACCGTAGCGGGCACGGATTTCTCCCCCTCGCCATACCAGCAGTTCACCTGGCGCCATGCGCTGCCAGGCTTCATTGTGGGTCAGGGGCTCGGTGGCCACCACCGAGACGATATCGTTGGGGGTGGTGTGCTCGACGAAATTGACCGTCATCTCGGCATCCGACAGCTCCGCCTGCCCAAACGGTGCCCGTCGGGTGATGTGCGCCAGCTTGGTAGAGCAGTAGCTATACAGATAGACACCGTCCGAGAGCAGCAGATTGAACACCCCCAGCCCGCGCAGCTGTTCGCAAAGCGCGTGCAGCCGCTCCCAAAGTGGCTCAGGCGATTCAGGGGGCGAAGGAAAATGGCGCCGCAGCTCGCCCATTAGCCAACAGAAGGCGTGCTCACTGTCGGTACTGCCCACAGGGGTGTAGAGCCCTAGCGGCAGTTGCTGCCAGTCACTCAGTTGGCCATTGTGGGCATAGCACCAGGGCCGCCCCCACATTTCACGGGTAAAAGGGTGCGTATTGGCCAGCCGAACACCCCCCACGTTGGCCTGACGGATATGGCTGATGACCACGTGCGACTTGATCGGGTAGTCGCATATCAACCGAGCGATAGGCGAATCCACGGAAGGGTGAGGGTCGCGAAACTCGCGATAACCGCCCTCTTCATAGAACGCAATGCCCCAGCCATCGCGGTGGGGCCCCGTACCGCCGCCCCGATGCAGAAAACCCGAAAAGCTGAAGCAGATATCCGTGGGTACATTGGCGCTCATACCCATCAACTCACACATGAAGACGCCTCCCCGGCCAGTTTGGAGATCAACGGATCACCGGTTCACGACGGCGGACAGGCTGAGGCTCTTCGACACTCTGACGGCGTGCAGGGGCTTCTTCGACCGGCATCGGACGCCGCCACCACCACAGCGCAATCCCCAAGCAGGCGCCCAGCGCAATGCCCAGGATCGCCCACAGCAGGCCATTGCGCAGGCCACTGGCGCTATGTTCGAAAAACGCCACCGCCGCGACCATGGCCGATGGCGCCCAGCCGGTATAGAACTCGCCCTCTTCTACCAGCGGCAAGCGGAAATTGGCCGGCATCCACATGACGCCCGCCACGCCCCAGGTAATGACAAGGCGAGGCAAACGCGGCAACCAGGCCAGCGCAAAATAGATGGCCAACACGACCAGCAGCGAAAGTCCGTAATAACTTAGCCACAGCAGTGACATTGAGTCAGCAAACAGCATAATACCCCTCATGTGGGTGGTAGCACCCGACGTTGATTTCCCGTTATGGTACCTGTCAATTTATGAAAGCACAGCCTGGTATGCACGAAGGCTCGCCCGTAGCACGCTATTATCGCGCCGATGACCCTGAATGGCACTGGTTGGAATCTCGTGACGCACCAGACGTTCAACCTTTTTTAGCCGACGTCAACCAGCAGCATGCCGACTGGTTTCGCCCCTTGGAGCCGCTGGCCGACGCCCTCTACCATTCACACTTGGCACGGCGCGAGCTGGCGGTCAAAAGCCTGGCAACGGTACTGGATCACTTCACCTGCTGGAGCGAAACGGGAGCCGACGACGACTACCCCTGCTGGTGGCGCCATCCCAACGGCCAGCCCCAGCGTGCCGAGTGCTTTCTGGATGTGCGCGAGCGTGCGGCAGGGCAGCCGTTCTACGACATGGGGGACATGGCCCTCTCCCCCGACGAGCAGTGGCTGGCCTGGACCGAAGACACTCAAGGGGACGAGCGTTACACCCTCTGGCTGAAAGCGTTGCCCAGCGGCACTCCCCGCCAGTTGCTCGAAGACATCGGGCCGTCGGTGTGCTGGGCAGAGGACCAAGCCGCCCACGGCGCGACGCTACTCTTTACCCGCTTTGACGACACCCAACGCCCCGATAGCCTGTGGCGGCTGTGGGTAGGGCTCCATAGCGACGCCCTGCTAGACACCGACGCACCGGATAGCGCACCGACCCTGATCCTGCGTGAAGACGACCCGGAGTTCTGGCTGGGCGTTGGCAAGACCCGCTCGCGTCAATGGCTGATCATCGAAAGCGGCTCGAAAGATACCACGGAGGTCCACGCCCTGCCCGCCCACCAACCCGCCGCGAGCCCAGTATGCCTGCATGGGCGTACGAATGGCGTGGAGGTCAGCATCGACCATCGGCCGGGGGCTTTCTATCGGCTCCACAATCAGGCAGGACCACACTTTGCCCTGGATGTACGTGCCGACACACTGGAAGATACGGGCTGGCAAAGCCTGCTGCCCCCGCGGGAGGACGCCACGCTGGAAGGGGTAGATGCGTTCGCCTGGGGGCTGATTGTGGCCGAACGCAGCCATCAGGAAGCTCAGGTGCGGTTGAGGCAACTGAGCCTGGCCGAAGATGGCCATACGATTCTCGAAGATCACTACCTGGCGCTACCCGACACGCCTGTCTCGCAGCTTCTGGAGGACATGCCCCACTTCGATGCCCGCACGCTCCACCTGCGGGAAGAGTCTTTTACCCACCCGCCCCGCTGGTTTGCGCTGAACCTGGACAGCGGTGAGCGCACGCTACTCAAGCAAGTGCCGGTGCACGGCAGCCTCTCCCCAGAGCAGCTGGTCAGCCGACGGATCTGGGCCACCAGCCACGACGGTGAACAGGTGCCCGTTTCCGTGGTCATGCGTGCCGATCTGGCCGGGCAGCCTCTGCCGACGCTGCTATATGGCTACGGCGCCTATGGCGAAGCGCTGGACCCCTGGTTTTCGATTGCCAGGTTGGAGCTCCTGGAGCGCGGCGTGGCCTTTGCCGTGGCCCACGTACGCGGCGGCGGCGAGCGCGGCGAGCCGTGGTACCTGGCAGGCAAGATGGCCAACAAGGAAAACAGCTTTCATGATTTCCTGGCTGCCCGCGAGGCACTGGTGTCCGAGCAGGTCAGCCAGCCTGAACGGATCGTCGCCTGCGGTGCCAGCGCGGGCGGGCTGCTGGTGGGTACCTGCCTGAACCGGGCACCAGAGGCGTTCTGCGCTGCCGTGCTCGACGTGCCCTTTCTGGATGTACTGCGCACCATGCAGAATCCCGAGCTGCCGTTGACCACCGCCGAGTACAGCGAATGGGGCAACCCGGAGATCAACGAGGTTCGCGAGCGGATCGCTGGCTACTCTCCCGTGGATAATATTCGCCCTCAGCGCTACCCGGCGCTATGGATCGAGGGCAGCTGGTTCGATACCCGGGTCAGCTATTGGGAGCCCGCCAAGTTCTATGCTCGCGTGACCCAGGCTCAGCAGGGAAGCGCCCCGATTCTGCTGCACACCGACATGACCAGCGGTCACGGCGGCGCCTCCGGCAGATTCAAGGCCTGGCGCGACGCGGCACGTCAGGATGCCTTCATTCTGTGGGCGTTGGGTCTCGTGGCAAGGCCTGAATAAAATGAGCCAGCGGCGATGGTCCTGCCATGGATGGCAGCGCATTGCGTTTCGCTTGGCGGTCAGGACATGGGAATGACCGCAATGATATGCTCTTCGAGATGCCGCTCCGGCACCTCATCCTGTGATACCGCAAAGCCTCTGACGCTCACTCCCTTACGATGCACTCGCTCGGCGTCGTTGCTCAACAGCGGATGCCAACCCGCCAACTTGCGCCCTTCGGCCACCCGACGGTAGCCACAGGTATGCGGCAGCCAGGTAAACTCTTTTACCAGCGCTGGCGTCAGCTGTGTGCAGTCCGGCACGCTGGCAAAGCGATTCTCGTAATCACTGCACTGGCAGCTGTGTAGATCCAACAGCCGACAAGCAACGTTCAGAATAGCCAATTCCTGAGTGTCATCGTCATGCAGCTTCAACAGGCAACACTGGCCGCAGCCATCGCAGAGCGCTTCCCACTCTGGCGCGGTCAACTCCTCCAGCGGATAGCGCTCCCAGAAGCGCTCACGCAATGTGGTTTCCATGTTCGGTTCTCTCTCGGGTAGATGCATGATCGCCGACGCCGATCAACGAGCGCTGGTGTCGTTGCCACTGCTGGTCAAATGCGCCTGACATTCGCGCCACAGCACGCTGAAGTCAGCCTCAAGAAGGGCGTAATCATCGTATAGCCAGGGGACCAGCTCGGCCAAACGATTCGGGCCTGTCAAACGCCTGCCGATGCCTGCCACCGCCTGACAGGTAAAGTCGAAGTCGGCGTAGCGGCGCAGCCAGTCCTGCTCGACCAGTACGGGCATCATGGTGGCCAACCGTTGGGGAGCAGGCCTGGCCGACAGCAGCTGGTAACAGCGCTCGATGAGCTGATGCTGCCGTTCACCCGCCTGCTGCTGGGCAATGAAGTGGTCCCACACCAGGTCGAGGGCAATACCGGCATAGCGGCGCTGTTGCCTGGGAGCCCGATGACGGGCAGCCAGCACCCGGGGGTGCTGATCCACCCAGGCATCCACACGGCGGTGATGGCGAATGCCGTCAGCCACGCTGGTCGGCCAGCCGGAAAGGTCTCTGCCCTTGACCCCATCGGCAATCAGGTTGCCGTAGAGAAAACCATCGTTGCCGGGGCGTGCCAACCAGGCATGGGCCAGAAAATTCATTCTGGCATCATCACGAGCGGCGGGCAGATTCAGCGCGATGCAGGTCCAGCAGGTACGACTCCTTGGCGGGGGGCATCTGGAGGTAGAACCCCTGCTCTTCAATGGCCGCCATGACATCGCGGGCGGCCACGCGTGCCAATGACTTCTCCTCGGTCAGGATCATGGTCAGCACCGGGACGGGCTTGCCGAAAGTCGCCATCAAGGCCTCGGGCACGTCTACCAGGCCCTTGCGCTTGTCCACGTAAAGGTACATCTCTTCTTTTCGTGAGCTTCTAAAAATCTCGCAAAGTAACTTCTCGCTCATTCCGACGTTTCCTCTAAGGCTCGTTGAAGGTCCTGACCCAGACAGACTCCGCGCCAACCGTGCCGCTCATCGAGCGGCTCGCCGGCCATGGCCTGCATGACCAGCGCTTCGATATCACGACGACGAAGCAGCATTTCCGGCGCAATCCCCAGGGCCGCAGCCTTTTCTGCCACGACCTGCTTGATGGCCTTGAAGCGGCGCTTGAAAGGCGGTTGCATGGGGTCAGGCCAGCGAGCAGGCAAGGCGCTTTCAGGACAATGTTGCGCCTGCTTCACCCAGCCTAGCAGGGCATCACCCTCCTTCTTGACCAGCGTGGGCTTGACGCCCTCCACCTCTGCCAGCTCATAGCGATTACCGGGCATTTTTTCGGCCACGGCAAACAACAGCTTGTCGCTGACCAGCCAGTTGCGCGGCAGGTCACGCCGCCGGGTCTCCCCTTCCCGCCAGATGGTCATCAGCCGATACGCTTCCAACTGGCGTGGTGCCAGACGCCACAGCTGACGCTGACGGGTATACCACTGGCCATCGCTCTCTTCGTCACGACCTGCCTGCTCGATGAGTGCTGCACACTCTTCCTCGACCCAGCCAAGCCGCCCAAGCTCGGACAATTGGGCGGCCTGACGCTTCCAGACCTGCAGCAGGTAGGTCACGTCCAGCGCGGCATATTCACACTGCGACGCGGTCAAAGGCCGCTCCAACCAGTTGGAGCGAGTCTCTTCCTTGGGCAGCGTGTCACCTATCCAGTGCTCTACCAGCTTCTGATACCCCATTCCCGGATTCTCGCCCAGAAAGGCTTGCGCCACTTGGGTGTCGATCAGCGGCGTCGGCAGCGTTCCCGCCCAGTGCTGAAACACCTCGAGGTCTTCGCTGCAGGCATGCAGCAGCTTGGGAACCCGACTCTGCAACAGAGCCTTGAAAGCGGGCGTACAGGGCGTCACCAGGGGGTCTACCAGATAGGCGGTTTCACCCCCGGCAAACTGAATGAGCGCAGGCACGGGAAAGAAGGTGTTCTCACGAAAGAACTCGGTATCCAGTGCAATGACCTCTGCGCTGGCCACCTGCTGGCAGGCGGCATCCAGCGCCTCGGCGCTGTCGATCCATTGGTACAAGGAGGAGGTTGAAGAGGACAATTCGAGTTTCCAGGTTGTCACAACCGCCTTGGCGCTTGCGTTTTATCCGACTTAATCGCTAGCAAAAGGCTGACGACCGTTAAAGGCACGGCTCAGAGTGCCACCATCCACATACTCGAGTTCCCCCCCCATGGGCACACCGTAAGCAAGACGAGAAAACGCCACGCCGTACTGGGCAAGCTGGGCGGCGATGTAGTGCGCCGTCGCCTCGCCTTCTACCGTGGGGTTGGTGGCCAGCACGATCTCGCGAATGTGCCCTTCGGCCACTCGGCTTTCCAGCAGCGCCAAGCCCAAGGCATCAGGGCCTACACCGTCCAGCGGTGAAAGATGACCATGCAGCACGAAGTAGCGACCCTGAAAGCCGCCCGCCTCTTCGATGGCGAGCTGATCCGCTGGCGATTCGACCACGCACAGCAAGCTGTCGTCGCGGCGCGGGCTCTCGCACAAGGCGCATATGTCGGCCTCGGTGAGGGTGCGGCAGTGCTGGCAATAACCCACGTCTTCGATGGCACGCAGGATCACCTCGGCAAGCCGCTGCCCGCCGGGGCGCTCACGTTCCAGAAGGTGCATCGCCATGCGCTGGGCCGTCTTGGGCCCAACGCCGGGCAGCACGCGAAACGCATCCATCAACTGCTCTACGAGGGGGGAAAAGCGCATGGATCAGAACGGCATCTTGAAGCCGGGCGGAAGGTTAAGGCCCGCCGTTGCCTCTTCCATTCTGGCTTTCGAGTTGGCTTCTACCTTGCGCACAGCGTCGTTGACGGCCGCGGCCAGCAGGTCTTCCAGCAACTCCTTGTCTTCCTCCATGACGCTTTGGTCGATGGCCACGCTGATCACATCGTGGCGGCCGTTCATGACGACCTTCACCATGCCAGCGCCCGCCTCACCATGCACTTCTGCCTTGGCGACCTCTTCCTGAGCGCGCTGCATTTTTTCCTGCATTTCCTGGGCTTGCTTCATGATGTTGCCCATTCCGCCTTTGAACATGCGGTGATCTCCTGAGTGATATGACTGAAGTGATGGGGTCAAGAGTGCGATGCGGGTTTTACCGTCGACTCAATCAGCGTAGCCCCAAAAGCGTGACGTAACTTCTCAATATTGGGGTCACGATAAAGTAGATCAACCGCTTCGGCATGCCGCTCTTGTTGAAGACGCTCTTCCTGCTGCCGTGGAGTTTCGATACCCGCGTCCAGCGCTGCCACCTCAAAGCGTACTTTTCTGGGCAGACCAATCCCGGTCAACGCGCGTTCGATGCGCTGGTTGTGCACCTCAGCCTGCATGGCCGACTGCGATGGGTCCAGGCGCAGCACCAGCGTGGCGCCATCATCGCTTTCCACCTGGCAGTGTGCCGCGAGGTTGCGGGTCAACCCTCCGAGGCCCAGCGCATCAAAGCATTCCAGCCATCCGGCATGATCCAGCGGGCCTGCCGACGTGGGGGATGCCGACGGCGTAGCCTGGGGATGCGGGTGTATTGGCGCTGGCGCTGGCTCTGGCTCTGGCTCTGGCTCTGGCTCTGGCGCGAGCATGGCGGCCTGATTCACTTCGTCAAGCGACCAGGGCGGCGGCTCCTCTGTCGGCTGCGCCACAGCAGCGCGACTCTCTGGTGAGCGACTCTCTGGTGCGTTTTGGGGCGGCGCAGCAGATACCCGCTCAACAGGCGTTTGCGGCGGTGCAGCCTGCGCAGCGGACGGCGCAGGCTCAGGCTTTTTTACCTCGGGCTCAACGGCCGGGGGCTGAGCAGCCGGGTCCACCGCCGGTTCACGACGCAGCGGCAGCGGCACCGTGGGCGGTTTTGGAACCCCTTGCGGGCGAAACGCCAGCATCCTCAACAGCGTCATTTCCAGCGCGCTGCGCAGGTCAGGGGCATGCGCCATGTCACCCCGCCCCTGGATGCCGATCTGGTAGTAAAGCTGCAGGTCTTCGGCGGTAAAGCGCCCAGCCAGCTGCTGAATCTGGGTGCGATCACCGTGGCTGTTATCCACTGCATCGGGCACCATCTGGGCAACGGCCAGCCGGTGCAAAATGGCGGTCAGCTCATCCAGCACGGCGGCAAAGTCCGGCCCCTGCTCGGCGAGCTGAGCGACCTCCTGCAGCAGCTGTTGAACGTCCACGTTCGCCAGCGCCTCTACCAGCGCCAGTACGTGACGGTGATCCAGCGTACCCAGCATGGCCGCAACATCGCCATGGCGTACCGCCCCCTGACCAAAAGCAATGGCTTGATCGGTCAGACTCATGGCATCGCGCATCGAGCCCGCCGCAGCCTTGCCCAGCAACCAAAGCGCACTCTCATCGTACTCGACGCCTTCTTTACCCAGCACGAAGCTGAGGTGTTCCACCACCCGCTCAGGTGGCATGTGCTTCAGAGTGAACTGCAAGCACCGGGAGAGCACGGTGGCAGGCAATTTTTGCGGGTCAGTGGTCGCCAGCAGAAACTTGACGTGGGGCGGGGGTTCTTCCAGTGTCTTCAGCAGCGCATTGAAGCTGCTGGTCGACAACATGTGCACCTCGTCGATCAGATACACCTTGTAACGCCCCTGGGTAGGCGCGTACTGAACGTTGTCCAGCAGCTCGCGGGTATCTTCGACCTTGGTTCGCGACGCGGCATCGACTTCGATCAGGTCGACGAAGCGCCCCTGATCAATCGCCTCACAGCTGGGGCACTGGCCACAAGGGGTCGACGTGACGCCCTCGTCACCACGCCCATTGGCGGTGCAGTTCAGGCACTTGGCCAATATCCGTGCCAGGGTGGTCTTGCCGACGCCACGCGTGCCGGTGAACAGGTACGCGTGGTGCAAACGCCCCTGGTCAAGAGCATTGACCAGGGCGCGCTGGACATGGGCCTGCCCCACAAGCTCGTGGAATGTGCGTGGCCGCCATTTACGGGCCAGAACCTGATAGCTCATGGAGCAAAACTTCCTTGGGCGCTGTTCTTGGGTTAGGCGTCGGTGCCGTTTTCAGCAGCGCCTGCACGCTGGGCAGCTTGCTTGATCAACTTCTCGAGTTCGCCACTCTGGTGCATTTCCATCACGATATCGCATCCGCCGACCAGCTCCCCTTCTACCCACAGCTGTGGGAAGGTAGGCCAGTTGGCAATTTTAGGCAGTTCGGCACGAATATCGGGATTGTCCAGCACGTTGACGAAAGCAAAACGCTCACCGCAGCTCATCAGCGCCTGAACCGTCTGCGCAGAGAAACCACACTGCGGCAACTGAGGCGTGCCTTTCATGTAGATGAGAATCGGGTTTTCAGTGATTTGACGCTGGATATTGTCAGCCGTGGTGCTCATGGGATGCTCCTCGATAAAAGATATGGTCTCTTCCAGTGTACGCAATTCGGCCACTGGCTTTAACCCTGCGACCGGGTCATCGTCAGTCTTGATCATGCAGGTCAATACCTGAGCAAACGACTCGGTCCTATTGCGTGGCGGATATTCTACGCATGCCGCTTGCGTTGCGCATCCCCTGCGGCCTCGCTAGGATGGTGTTTTTGCGCGGAGAGACGTCACCATGGCGACACGCCATTTCCTTACCCTGCTGGATTTGACCCCTGAAGAGCTGGACTATCTGATTCAGCGCGCCATCAAGATCAAGACGGATCTCAAGGCCAACGGACCGGTTTACACGCCGCTGCCCAACCGCACTCTGGCGATGATTTTCGAGAAGTCCTCCACGCGCACCCGTGTTTCCTTCGAGACCGGCATGGCCCAGTTTGGTGGCCACGCCCTGTTTTTGTCTCCCCGCGACACCCAACTGGGCCGCGGCGAGCCCATCGAAGACACCGCCCGCGTGCTGGCTGAAATGGTCGATGCAGTGATGATCCGCACCTTCTCCCATGCAGGGCTGGAAGCGTACGCCAGCGCCAGCAGCGTGCCGGTCATCAATGCCCTCAGCGACGACTACCACCCCTGCCAATTGCTGGCAGACGTCATGACCTGGACCGAGCTGCGCGGCAGCGTCAAGGGCAAGACCGCCGTATGGATCGGCGATGGCAACAACATGTGCCACTCGTGGATCAATGCTGCCCGCCAGTTCGGTTTCCGCTTGAGAATTTGCTGCCCGGAAGGCTACGAGCCCCGCGACGACATCATGCAAGCCGCCGGCGACTGCATCACTCTGTTGCGCGACCCACAGCAAGCCGCTCAAGGCGCTGACCTGATCACTACCGACGTCTGGGCCTCCATGGGCCAGGAGCAGGAGCAAGCGAAGCGAGAAGCCGATTTCGCGGGCTTCCAGGTAACCGAAGCGATGCTCGATAGCGCTCACGCGGACGTCCTGTTCTTGCACTGCCTGCCAGCACATCGCGGCGAAGAGATCAGCCATACGCTGCTCGACGACCCCCGCGCCGTGGTCTGGCAAGAGGCAGGCAACCGTCTGCACGCACAAAAAGCCTTGATCGAGTTTCTGCTGCTGGGCAAGGTAGACGCCTAGTGACGACAATGCCTGCTCACCCTGTGAGCGGGCATCGGCAGCGCAAGAGCTGGATGGCAAGCAGCCATACCGCCATATGAAACACGCAACAAAAAAACGCCGCGTAAGATACGCAGCGCTTCGAAATTTTGGTGGAGCCTAGCGGGATCGAACCGCTGACCTCAACACTGCCAGTGTTGCGCTCTCCCAGCTGAGCTAAGGCCCCACACGCTGCCATTGCGGCAGCGGTGCGAATATTACTCCAGCACTTGCGTGAGGTCAAGAAATAAAGTGAACAAGCATTGACTAATTCTCCTTTGCCAAGAGCTGTGGCACTCTATACCCACGCAGCGTGCGTATCGCCCTAGTTCACGATGATTACCTGCAGGAGCCAGTCCCTTGATCAACGTTTTAATTGCCGATGATCACCACCTGGTGAGAACCAGTATCGCCCACCTGCTGAACGAAGAGAGCGATATCAAGATTGTGGGTGAAGTGGATGATGGCGAAACCTCAGTGACGCAAAGCCGACAATTGAAGCCCGACATCGTGCTGATGGATATTCGCATGCCGGGCATCGGCGGCCTAGAAGCCACCCGACGCATCAATCGCACGCTCTCGGACGTAAAAGTCATTATCCTCACGGCACACCTTGAAGATAGCGTACTGCGGCGCATGCTCGAAGCAGGCGCATCCGGCTTTCTCAGCAAGGGCGCCGACGCCACGGAAATGACCGAGGCCATCCGCCAGGTGTTTCACGGACGCCGCTATGTCAGCCAGGAAATCGCCCAGCGGCTGGCCCTCTCTCACTTCGATGATGAAGACAATCCTTTTAGCCACCTCTCGCATCGCGAACTGCAAATCGCGCTGATGATCGTCAACTGCCAGCGCGTACAGGACATCTCGGACCGTTTGCACCTGAGCCCTAAAACCGTCAATACCTACCGCTACCGCCTGTTTGACAAGCTACAAGTGGCTACCGACGTAGAGTTGACGCACCTCGCTCTGCGCCACGGGCTGGTGGAGGGCTTTGACGCCATCCTGGGATAGACCTACCATCGCTGCTTCTGCCCATGAGAAGCGCCGTTGATTCGCCATGCCCTTTGATGCCAAGCAGTTCCTCAGCTCCGTCAGCGCCTCTCCCGGCGTCTATAAAATGCTCGACGAACAGCAGAACACGCTCTACGTCGGCAAGGCCAAACGCCTCAAGGCACGCCTGGCCAGCTATTTCCGCGGCCAACTCAATGCCAAGACCCAGGCCATGGTCTCGCGCATTGCCGATATTCAGATCACCGTCACGCGCAGCGAAACCGAAGCGTTACTGCTGGAACAGACGCTGATCAAGGAACTACGCCCGCCCTACAATATCCTGCTGCGGGACGACAAATCCTATCCTTTCGTATTCGTGACCGACCGCCACCCCTACCCCGCTCTGGAGTACAAGCGCGCCCGGCAACGGCGTGGTGACGGCAAATACCTCGGCCCCTACCCCAGCAGCGGCGCGGTCAGGGAGAGCCTGACCCTGATGCAGAAAATCTTTCGTATCCGCAACTGTGAAGATAGCGTCTTCGCCCATCGCTCCCGTCCGTGCCTGCAGTACCAGATCGAACGCTGTAGCGCCCCCTGCGTGGACTACATCTCACAGCCAGAGTATCAGCGGGATGTCGACCATGCGGTCATGTGTCTGGAAGGCAAGAGCGAACACGTCACGCAGCTACTCACCGCAGAAATGGAGGCGGCGAGCCGGGCGCTCGATTTTGAAGAAGCCGCCCGCCTGCGTGACCAGATCCAGCAGCTGCGTCAAATGCAGCAGCGCCAGTTCGTCGATAACGAGAGCGGCGATGCAGATATTTTTGCGCTGGCTCAACGCCCCGGCGCACTGGGCATTTCCATCCTCAGCGTCCGCGATGGGCGCCTGCTGGGCGCGCGGCATCACACCCCCAAAAACGACCTTGACCTCCCCCCTGAGGCACTGCTGACCGAAGTGGTCAGCCAATACTATTTCGGCCAGCCCCATAGCGTGCCCAGCGAAGTGATCACCAATCTCCCGCTGGAAGACAGCGCGCTGATTGCCGACGCGCTTGCCCAACAGGCAGGCAAAAAAGTCCGCGTGACCCACCAGGTACGCGGTCATCGTGCCCAGTGGCAGCACCTGGCCATGACCAATGCCGAGCAGCAGCTCGCCTCGCAGTTGGCCAACACCACGCAGCTCACCGAACGCTTCACGTCACTGCAGCAAGCGCTGGGGCTACCCTCACTGCCGGAGCGTCTGGAGTGTTTCGACATCAGCCACAGCCAGGGCGAAGCCACCGTGGCTTCCTGCGTGGTGTTCGACCATCAGGGGCCACGCAAGAGCGACTACCGCCACTTTCGCATCGAAGGCGTGGCCGCAGGCGATGACTACGCCGCCATGCAGCAGGCGCTCACGCGACGCCTTAAGCGCGTAAAAAGCGGCGAAGCCATTGCACCTGACGTGCTGATCGTGGATGGTGGCAAGGGGCAACTGAACATGGCACGGCAAGTGCTGACCGACCTGCAGGTAACAGGGATCGTGCTGCTGGGCGTCGCCAAGGGCACCACGCGCAAGGCTGGGCTCGAAACCCTGTTTCTGGAAAGCAGCGACAACCCGCTGGTACTGGAGCCCGCGTCACCTGCCCTGCACCTCGTTCAGCATATTCGTGATGAGTCGCACCGCTTCGCCATCGCCGGGCATCGCGCAGCGCGTGACAAGGCGCGGCGCACGTCCACCCTGCAGGATATTCCCGGCATCGGCCCCAAGCGGCGCCGCGAATTGCTCAAGTTTTTTGGCGGCCTGCAGGGCGTGCAAAAGGCCAGCCGTGACGAACTCACTCGGGTGCCGGGCATCAGCGCCGCCCTGGCAGAGACGATTTATGTCACTCTGAACGGATAAAGCGGTGGTTAACATGGATGCAATGCGCCAAGGGGGATAGAATGACCGGGCACATTACACTCCGACTTTCATGATTCTCCGGCAAGGATCGCGCCCTGCGATGAATATACCCAACATACTGACACTGGCACGAATCGCGTTCATCCCACTTCTGGTAGTGCTTTTCTACCTGCCCTTTGGCTGGAGCATGCCGATGGCCGCCGGGCTGTTTGCCCTGGCATCGGTGACGGACTGGCTGGACGGCTATCTTGCCCGCCGCTGGAACCAATCGACACCGTTTGGCGCATTTCTGGACCCGGTAGCCGACAAGCTGATGGTCGCAGTGGCACTGGCGCTGCTCATCGAGCGCTTCGACACGCTGATATTGACGCTCCCCGCGCTGGTCATTATCGGTCGAGAAATCGTCATTTCGGCCCTTCGGGAGTGGATGGCCGAAATGGGCAAACGTGGCATGGTGGCCGTGTCGTGGATCGGCAAGCTCAAGACCACGCTGCAGATGGTCGCCATTCTGGTACTACTTGCGTTTCCGCCAGGCCATGAGATGGCCATGCTGGGCGTGGCTATCCTGTATGCTGCGGCGACCCTGACCTTGTGGTCCATGATTCAGTACCTGCGTGCAGCATGGCCGCACCTTAGCCGCTCGATGTAGTCGGGCTAAGCTCGCTTTTTTAAGCACTTAACGAATTGATTGATTGACAATCGCTGGGCGATGCGTATAATTCGCCCTCGAGTCAAGCGGGAATAGCTCAGTGGTAGAGCATCGCCTTGCCAAGGCGAGGGTCGGGAGTTCGAATCTCCTTTCCCGCTCCAATTTGGTTCAATCCAATGACTTGTCAGGCTGGATGGCAGAGTGGTTATGCAGCGGACTGCAACTCCGTGTACGCCGGTTCGATTCCGACTCCAGCCTCCATTTCCCAGTGTATCGATTTTTTTCGACACACTGCCCGGATGGCGAAATTGGTAGACGCAAGAGACTTAAAATCTCTCGGAGGTAACTCCGTGCCGGTTCAAGTCCGGCTCCGGGCACCAATATGCAAGACAACGACGCTGCGAGATCATCTGATCGACGCGGCTTTTTTTGTGTCTGGCCATCGCCTATCATCTGTTCTTTTTGATGCTAGCCATCCACTTGTACTTGTTAGTCATGGAGGAGCGGGGCCAATGAGCACGTCAACATCCGACATCGTCATTATTGGTGGCGGCGTCGCCGGCCTCACGCTGGCACTGGAAGTGGCCAACCAACGCTCGGTGTTACTGGTACGCCCCGCCCAGGACGACAAGGGAGCCAGCCGCTGGGCCCAGGGCGGCATTGCCGCCGTTCTATCCCCGGACGACCAGCTCGAAGACCACGTCCAGGACACGCTGATTGCCGGGGACGGCCTGTGCGATGAAGCGGCCGTACGCTTTACGGTCGACCACGGCCCCCAGGCCATTCAGTGGCTCATCGACAATGGCGTGCCGTTTACCCCAGACCCGGACCCCGGCGCCCGCTACCCCTTTCACCTCACCCGAGAGGGCGGCCATAACGCAAGACGCATCATTCATGCCGACGATGCCACAGGCCGCGCCGTGGTCGATACGCTGCTGGATAAAGTCGCTGTCCACCCCAACATCACCCAGCGCAGCGACCTGACCATTCTGCACCTGCTCCAGAACGCCTCTGGCCACTGCCTGGGTGCACTGGGCATCGACAGCGGCGGCAATCTTCACCACCTGCTGGCTACGCATACCGTACTGGCAACGGGCGGCGCCAGCGGCCTGTATCGCCATACGACGACTCCCGCCCCCAGCAGCGGTGAAGGCATGATGATGGCTGCCGAGCTGGGTGCTACCCTGTGCAACCTGGAGTTCCAGCAGTTTCACCCCACCTGCCTGTTTGACCCTGACGGCCCTGCGTTTCTGATCAGCGAGGCCGTGCGAGGAGAAGGCGGCCACCTGCTCAACGAAGCGGGAGAGCGCTTCATGCTGGCGCTGGATGCGCGTGCCGAACTAGCCCCTCGGGACATTGTGGCCCGCGCCATCGATGCCAATATTCAGCAGGGTACGCTGGGGCATGTCTGGCTGGACGTCCGCCACCTGGGCGACACCAACCTACGCCACCACTTCCCGACCATCCTGGCCCACTGCGCATCACGGGGCATCGACATCACCCAGGAACCCATTCCCGTGGTGCCCGCCGCTCACTACAGCTGCGGCGGCATTGCCACCAATAGCGCAGGCGCAACCGACGTGGCAAACCTTTACGCCATCGGCGAGACCGCCTATACCGGCTTGCACGGCGCCAATCGCATGGCCAGCAACTCTCTGCTGGAGTGCCTGGTCTACGCCCGCAGCTGCGCCCTGCATCTGCTCAGCCAGCCGCAGACGGCGCCTTGCCAACTATCTGAAGCGCTGGCTGACAGGCCCATTGATGCACACATCAAGGTGGATCGGAACGCCCTCGACGCGCTACGCAACGCCATGCGTAGCGTGATGAGCCAGCATGTTTCCATCGTGCGCAGCGAGCAGGGCTTGAACAGCGCTCATGCGGCGCTGGAGAACATGGCGCAGAACCTGAAAGCGCTGGATCCTGAGCGGCGGCACCCCGACAGCCTTCAGCTAGGCCAGGCACTGGCGCTGGCACAGTTGACGACGCTGGCAGCCTTGCAGCGTCATGAGTCACGCGGCCTGCATTACTCCACCGATTGGCCCTCGGCCCAACCAGACAGCCAACCTTCGCGGCTGACGCTGAGCGACCTGGCCCAAGAGGCTCACTAACGACCAGGACGGTGCAGGCAGCGGCGCAGCTGGCGCTGCTCTGCGGCAGGCAGGCTGTCAGGCCATATCCAGATACGCTGCCTGCCGACACGCAGCCCCACCAACCAGGGCCCCAGATAGTCACAGCGCACAGGCTGCTCGGGGCCCAGTTCACCAGTAGGCAACAACCAGCTTGCCGCCCAGTGTTGCCCTGTATGCACAAGCTGCAATGTTCCTGCCGGCTGACGGCAGCGGCTGACCCACCACACCGCCAACCCCACCACCAAGGCCACCCCGATCCAAGCAGCGCTGACGAGGAGCATCAGCACCGCCATGCAGCCCATCAACAATGCTGCATGAACGCCGCTGGCCACGTTAGAGCGTACGATAGGCAGTGTTATCGGTGGCTTCTGCATGCTCGACGATCATTTGGACCATTTGGCGCAGCTCCGGATCCTCCGGCCACTCGCGGTGCATTAGCCAAACGAACAAATCCTGGTCTTCTTCTTCGATCAACCGCTGGTAGGTCTGCTGCTGCTCATGGGTGAGTGACTCGAAGCGTGCTTCCAGAAACGGAATCAACAGCAAGTCCAACTCCCACATGCCACGACGGGAGTGCCAATAGAGCCGCTTGCGCAGCACAGCTGCTGGGGATGTATCGTCGTTCAACGCCACTTCTCCACGTAAAGGGAATGAAAAGGCAGTATACCGGAGCGACAGGGTCGCGCCAGCGCTCGGCTTCGCCTATGCTGTTACCCAGCCTTGTGTTCACCAAGCTAGTACCTTGTTTTATCTGAATTGTTTTATGCCGTTTGGCGAAGTATGCTGATCTCGATGGTGTCGAGGTCGCATGCGTAAGAACGGCCTTTAACGTTTGCAGGGAGCCAACCGATGACCAAATCTGAACTAATCGAACAAATCGCGATGCGTCAACCGGAGCTGTCCGCCAAGGAAGTCGAAACGGCAGTGCGCATCATCCTGGATGATATGACCGATGCCTTGTCCAGCGGCGGGCGAGTCGAAATACGTGGCTTTGGCAGCTTTTCACTTCACTACCGCGAGCCACGCACCGGCAGAAACCCCAAGACGGGCGACCCAGTGGAACTGGACGGCAAATATGTCCCCCACTTCAAGCCCGGCAAAGAGCTCCGGGAACAGGTGGATGCCAGCCGAGCGCTAGGCTATTGAACCTGAGCAAGCGGCCCCTGCGACGTTCTTCAGGATGACGTCACGCTTGGACTCAGCCACAATAGCACTACCGTGAACGCCACTAACCAGGAAACACACATGCGTTGGATCAAAGGGCTAATTCTAGCCGTCATTCTACTGATAGTGCTGCTGGTCGGCATTCTGTTTGCCGTCAATAATCAGCAAGCCATTGCCTTGAATCTGATCTGGACAGAGCTGCCTGCCGTGTCGCTGTCGGTCTGGCTGCTGGCAACGCTGACGCTGGGCGTGGTGGTCGGCATGATCGCCATGCTGGGCGTGTACGTACGCCTAAGAGCCAAGCTGGTGCGTAGCGAACGCCACAACAAGCAGCAGCGCAAGGAGCTCGACCGCCTCCGCACCCAGGAGTTCAAGGAACTGGCATAAATGCAAGATGCCGTGCTGCTGGGCGTGCTGTTGACCGCCATTGTGTTGGGCTTTGCGCTTGGGGTCAGGCATGCGACCAGGCGCCAGCGGCAGGCCCCCTTGTCACGTCCACCTGATCTATCCCGGGAGTACTTCGTAGGGCTGAACTATCTACTCAACGAGCAGCCCGACGAAGCCATCAATACCTTCATCCATGCCCTCGACATCAATAGCGAGACGGTAGAGACGCACATCGCCCTGGGCAAGCTGTTTCGCGCCCGCGGTGAAGCGGACAAGGCCGTCAGCATCCATCAAAACCTGCTGGCCCGCCCCTCTCTGTCGACAGAAACCAACGAACACGTTCAACTGGAGCTGGCCCGCGACTTCATGGCACTGGGCGTGCATGATCGCGCCCAGCGACTGCTGGGCAGCGTTCTCGAGCACTCAAGCAACGAGCCACTGTGCCTGGAAGCACGCCGACTGTTGATCGACCTGCTGGAGAAAGAACACGACTGGCATGCAGCGCTGGAGACCGCCCAACCCCTGATCAAGCTGCAGCCAGCCATGCGCCGCCCCGCAGCCCATTGGCTGTGTGAACTGGCAGAACAGGAGATCTCTCAGGCAAGCCGCCCATTGGCTCGCAAACACCTGAAAAAGGCACTGCAGCTCGATGAGCGCTGCGTCCGCGCCACGCTTCTGCTGGCCGAGCTGGACATGGAGAACGGCCACAATGCCAAGGCCATCGAGCGGCTCGACCAAATTCCTCAACAGGATATCGCCCACGTTCCCACCATGCTGCCGGTCTTGCAGCGCACCTATACCCGCAACGATGACCTGGACGGCCTGGAAAACCATCTGTATCGGCTGTTGGGGCAAGCCCCCTACACCAGCGTCATGATTACCCTGGGAGCCCTGATCCACCAAAGAGAAGGCGTCGACAGCGCCATCGAGCGGATCGGCACCTGGTTACGAGAAGCGCCGAGCCTGGGCGGCCTCGACTATCTGGTGGACCTTTATCTCGAAAGCGAGAAACTGTCAGGCAAAGCTTCTCCCGACACACGGCTACTGCTGCTCAAGCATCACACGGACCAGCTGCTGTCCGGCCGACATCGTCACCGCTGCCGCCGCTGCGGCTTCAACAGCGACAGCCTGAGCTGGCAGTGCCCCAGCTGCCGACGCTGGGGCACCATCAAACCCGTCACGGGCGTTCAGGGCGAATAGCCGCTCGCCTCCTGCCTCAGACGCTCGCCAGCTCGCTTTCGATAGCGACCAATGCTGCCATTGGGTCTTCTGCCTGAGTGACCGGCCTGCCGATGACCAGATGAGTGCTACCCGCCTGCATGGCCTCTGCAGGCGTCATGATGCGCTGCTGGTCATTGGCCACGGCGAAATGGGGACGAATTCCCGGCGTCACCTTGAGGAAAGCATCGCCATACTCGGCCTTGAGAGACGCCGCCTCGTGGGCAGAACACACTACCCCGGCCAGGCCACTGGCATGTGTTAACGCCGCGAGGCGGGCCACTTGGGCGTCGACCCCACCGTTCACGCCAACACTGGCCAGGTCGTCTTCCTGCATGCTGGTCAGTACGGTGACGGCGATCAAGTGCGTGCTCAAACGATGATCTGCCAATCGCTGCGCTGCAGCCTCCATCATCTTGCGCCCACCGGAGGCATGAACATTGACCATCCACACCCCCTGCTCTGCCGCCGCCTGCACCGCGCTGGCAGCGGTGTTGGGAATGTCGTGAAACTTGAGATCCAGAAACACTTCGAAGCCCCGGCCATGCAACGCCTCCAGTACCGCTGGGCCGCTACGTGTGAACAGCTCCTTGCCTACCTTCACACGGCAACGGGCCGGGTCGAGCTGATCGGCCATGCACAGCGCTGCGTCAAGCGAAGGGTAATCAAGGGCAATGATGAGAGGTGAGTCGGTGGACACGCGCTTACTCCGTGCTCGTTATGTCAACAGTGGAAAGGTTCATGCCTATCAAGAACCCGTTCAATGGGCGACGGTCTGCCGCTTGCCTAGTGTACCAGCCCTCGCCGGGGGGCTGTGTAAGCGATTGCCGACACCCCTCATGGCAAACGGATTACAAAAACTATCGGCAATGGCTTACAGCGCGAGGCGCGCCTAAAGATTAAGTTGACTAAGGACGCAAGCAATTCGGTCCTGCTGGCGATCAAGGAGGCTCGGCTCTTGGCGAGCCGAGCGACGAACCAACACTGATGAGGTACTTCACATGCAGAAAACATTCAAGGGATTTGTAGCCGCACTCGTGATGTCACTGTGCCTGGGTTTGTCCAGTGCCGCGCTGGCCCAGGCAATCGCCCCCATCAATGTCAATAGTGCCGACGCCGAGCTGCTGGCGGAACTGCCGGGCATTGGCCCCAGCCGGGCGGCCGCCATCATCGAGGAGCGTGAAACCAACGGCGCTTTCGAGAGCGCTGACGACCTGACACGGGTCAGCGGTATCGGCCCGGCCACCGTTGACCGGATGCGCGACCAGGTCGTGGTAGAGGATTAATCACATCACAAGCAACATCATGACCACCCCGCCCGTCACGGCAAGCCTTACGCCCATACCGTGACGGGCACCATTCGGCAAGGGGCACCAGGGTGGTCAAAGCAGTGCCTGCCGTCGATTACAGCACATCACCAGGCACGCGTACTCGCCCTTCCATCAATACCCGGGCACTACGACTCATGACCGCCTGATCGATTTGCCAGCGCCCCTCCACCAGACTGGCCTTGGCCCCTACCCTGAGCGTGCCGGAAGGATGACCAAAAGTGACCGACTCCCGTTCGCTGCCGCCTGCGGCCAGGTTCACCAACGTCCCCTGAATGGCCGCTGCTGCGGCAATGGCCACGGCCGCAGTACCCATCATGGCGTGATGCAACTTGCCCATGGAGAGCGCCCTGACCAACAGATCGATCGATTCGGCCTCGACCCGCTTCCCACTGGAAGACGTATAGCCAGCCGGGGGTGCCACGAACGCCACCTTGGGCGTGTGCTGACGGCTGGCGGCCTCGGCTACATGGGCAATCAACCCCATCTTGACGGCCCCATGGGCGCGTATTCTTTCGAACCTGGCCAGTGCATCCGGGTCGCCGTTGATCGCCTCTTGCAGCTCACAGCCGCTGTAGCCCAGGGCTTGCGCGTCGATGAACACGGTAGGAATACCCGCATTGATCAGCGTCGCCTTGAGCACTCCGATGCCGGGCACCTCCAGCTCATCCACCGGCTGCCCCGTGGGGAAGATCGCCCCCTCACCGTCGGCAGGATCCAAAAATGCCACCGGAATCTCGGCAGCAGGAAAGGTGACGCCATCCAGCTCGAAGTCTCCGGTTTCCTGAACGGCGCCGTGGCTGATCGGCACCTGGGCCACGATGGTTTTCTGTATGTTGACCTGCCAGATGCGCACTTCCACGACGCCGTTTTCAGGCACCCGCGCGGGGTCGACCAATCCATTGGCCACGGCATAGGGGCCCACCGCCGCAGACAAGTTGCCGCAGTTACCGCTCCAGTCCACGAAAGGCTTGTCGATGGACACCTGCCCAAACAGGTAATCCACATCATGCTCCGGGGAAGTACTTTTCGAGAGAATCACCGCCTTGCTGGTGCTGGACGTGGCACCGCCCATCCCATCGATCTGTTTTTCATAGGGGTCGGGGCTACCCATTACCCGCAACAGCAGCCTGTCTCGCGCCTCACCCGGCTGCTGCGCTGCGGGAGGCAGGTCACTGAGGGTGAAAAACACCCCTTTGCTGGTGCCACCTCGCATGTAGGTGGCGGGAATACTCATCTGCGCTGCGTGCGCCATGGTCACTCTCCTGACAACGGCCTGACACGCGTCAGGCCGTCGATGTTCACTCGTTGGGCTTTCCCTTCCGATGCTACGCTGGGACAACGCGGCTAGACAGCGGCGCTGGATTCCAGAAAATCCTGCGCAAAGCGTTGCAGCACACCACCGGCGGAGTAGATGGTGACCTCCTCGGCGGTGTCCAGGCGGCACACCACCGGCACACGCTCCACAGCCCCCTGCTGGCGATGGATCACCAGCGTCAGTTGGGCTCTGGGGGCAGGCGTTCCTTCCACGTCGTAGATTTCGGTGCCATCCAGCGCCAGCGTCTTGCGGGTCGTGCCCTCCTCGAACTGCAGCGGCATCACGCCCATCCCCACCAGATTGGTGCGGTGGATACGCTCGAAGCCTTCCGCCACGATCGCTTCGACCCCGGCCAGAGCCACACCCTTGGCCGCCCAGTCACGAGACGACCCTTGACCATAGTCGGCACCCGCGATAATGATCAGCGGCTGCTTGCGCGCCATATAGGTCTCGATGGCTTCCCACATGCGGGTCACGGTGCCTTCCGGCTCGATACGCGCCAGCGAGCCTTGCATGACCTTGCCCTGTTCGTCGTGCACCATCTCATTGAAGAGCTTGGGATTGGCCAGAGTGGCACGTTGGGCGGTCAGATGGTCACCGCGGTGGGTGGCGTAGGAGTTGAAGTCCTCCTCCGGCAAGCCCATGGCGTGGAGATACTCGCCAGCAGCGCTGTCCATGAGGATGGCATTGGACGGCGACAGGTGGTCCGTGGTGATGTTGTCCGGCAGGATGGCCAGCGGGCGCATGCCTTTCAGCCCCCGCTCCCGGGCCATGTTGCCCTCCCAATAGGGAGGCCGCCGGATATAGGTGCTCTGGGGGCGCCACTCGTAGAGGGGGCTCACCTGAGGCCCGGCACGCTTGTCCAGGTCGAACATGGGAATGTAGGTTTCACGGAACTGCTCCGGCTTCACCGACGCCTTGACGATGGCATCGATCTCGCTGTCTTCCGGCCAGATGTCCTTGAGAGTGACCGGATTGCCCTGGGCGTCGTGACCCAGCACGTCCTGTTCGATATCGAAACGGATGGTGCCCGCAATGGCATAGGCCACCACCAGTGGCGGCGAGGCCAGAAACGCCTGTTTGGCGTAAGGGTGGATACGCCCATCGAAGTTGCGGTTACCCGACAGCACCGCCGTGGCATAGAGATCGCGACGAATGATCTCCTCCTGGATACTAGGCTCCAATGCGCCGGACATGCCGTTGCAGGTGGTGCAGGCGTATGCCACCACGCCGAAGCCCAGCGCTTCCAGCTCGCTCATCAGCTCGGCTTCTTCCAGGTACATCTTGACCGTCTTCGACCCCGGAGCCAGCGAGGTCTTGACCCACGGCTTGCGGGTCAGCCCAAGGCGGTTGGCGTTTCGGGCAATCAGGCCTGCCGCCACCATGTTGCGTGGATTGGACGTATTGGTGCAGCTGGTGATGGCCGCAATGATCACCGCCCCATCGGGCATCCTGCCTGCGGCCTCCTCTTCCCGAGCCTTGTCCAACCCAACGGCAATGCCGCGCTTGGCAAGCTCCGTGGTGGGCAGGTGGGCATGGGGGTTGGAAGGCCCCGCCAGGGTACGCGTCACGCTGGACAGGTCAAAGCGCAGGATGCGCTCGTAGACAACCTGCTTCAGGTCATCGGCCCAGAGCCCGGTATGCTGGGCGTAGGCCTTCACCAGGGCTACCTGCTCATCGTCACGGCCGGTCAGCTTGAGGTAGTCGATGGTTTGGTCGTCGATATAGAACATCGCCGCCGTGGCACCGTACTCCGGGGTCATGTTGGAGATGGTTGCCCGATCTCCCACCGACAGCGCGTCGGCACCTTCCCCGAAGAACTCCAGATAGGCGCCGACCACGCGCTCGCGGCGCAGGAACTCGGTAATTGCCAGCACCATGTCGGTGCCAGTGATACCGGGCTGCAGCTTACCCGTCAGCTCGACACCCACGATATCGGGCAAGCGCATCATGGAGGCGCGCCCCAGCATCACGCTCTCGGCTTCCAGCCCCCCTACCCCCACGGAGATCACGCCCAGCGCGTCCACCATGGGCGTGTGGCTGTCGGTGCCCACGCAGGTGTCCGGGTAGGCCACCTGCACGCCCTGCTCATCCGGGCGGCACTGCACCACCGGAGACATCTTTTCCAGGTTGATCTGGTGCATGATGCCGTTGCCGGGAGGAATCACGTCGACGTTCTCGAACGCCAGCTTGGTCCAGTTGATGAAGTGAAAGCGGTCGTCGTTACGCCGATCTTCCACCTGGCGATTCTTCTCGAAGGCGTCCTTCTCGAAACCGGCGTGCTCCACGGCCAGCGAATGGTCGACGATCAGCTGCGTCGGCACCACCGGGTTCACCTTGGCAGGGTCACCGCCCTTCTCCGCGATGGCGTCGCGCAGCCCGGCCAGGTCGACCAGCGCGGTCTGGCCCAGGATGTCGTGACACACCACCCGGGCCGGGTACCAGGGAAAGTCCAGCTCCTGCTTGCGCTCGATCAGCTGTTTGAGGGCGTCGGTCAGCAGCGCCGGATCACAGCGCCGAACCAGCTGCTCGGCCAGCACCCGAGACGTATAGGGCAACTGGGCATAGGCACCGGGCTGAATCTCCTCGACGGCCTGGCGTGTATCGAAAAAGTCCACTGGTGCGCCCGCCACCGACACATTCGGCAGCGGTTTGCGATAATTCGTGTTCATGATGCCTCTCACTTGGTCACAGAGCCAAACGCCTAGTCACGGGCTTCAATGGGCACCCATTCGCTCTTCTCCGGGCCGATGTAGTCGGCGCTGGGGCGAATAATGCGGTTATTGGCACGCTGCTCGAATACGTGGGCGGCCCAGCCGGTCAGCCGCGACATGACGAAGATGGGCGTGAACAGCTTGGTCGGAATATCCATGAAGTGGTATGCGCTGGCGTGGAAGAAATCGGCATTGCAGAACAGTTTCTTCTCCCGCCACATGACCTCTTCGCAACGTACCGATACCGGGTAGAGCACGGTGTCGCCGACGTCGTCCGCCAGCTTCTTCGACCACTCCTTGATGATCGCATTGCGCGGGTCGGACTCACGGTAGATGGCATGGCCAAAGCCCATGATCTTCTCTTTGCGCTCCAGCATGCCGAGCATCTCCTGCTCGGCTTCTTCGGGCGAGCGCCAGTGCTCGATCATCGCCATGGCCGCCTCGTTGGCGCCACCGTGCAGCGGACCGCGCAGGGAGCCAATCGCCCCGGTGACACAGGAGTGCATATCCGACAGCGTCGAGGCACACACCCGTGCGGTGAACGTGGAGGCATTGAATTCGTGCTCGGCATAGAGAATCAGCGAGACGTTCATGACCCGAGCATGCAGCTCGGAAGCGGGCTCACCACGCAGCATGTGCAGGAAGTGACCGCCCACCGAGTCGTCGTCGGTCTGGGTGTCGATGCGCACGCCGTCGTGGCTGAAGCGGTACCAGTAGCAGATGATCGACGGCAGCACCGCCAGCAGCCGATCCGCCACGTCCTGCTGCTGATCGAAGCTCTCTTCGGTTTCCAGATTGCCCAGCATGGAGGCACCGGTACGCATCACATCCATGGGATGGGCGTCCTTCGGAATCTGCTCGAGCACCGTCTTCAGGGCCTCGGGCAGCCCACGCAGACCTTTCAGCTTGGTGATGTAATGATCGAGCTCCGCCTGATTGGGCAGTTTGCCCTTGAGCAGCAGGTACGCTACTTCTTCGAACCTGGCTTTCTCAGCCAGCTCCTTGATGTCGAAGCCGCGATAGGTCAAGCCGGAACCAGTTTTACCCACGGTACACAGCGCCGTCGAGCCCGCACTCTGCCCACGTAATCCTGCACCTGCTAGCGGTTTATCAGCCATGGTAGTCTCCTGACGTACTCAGTATTGTCACTGTTATTAGATGTGTTGCCTGCGCACTCAAGCGTCTTTTTGTTCGGCGAACAGCGCATCGAGCTTCTGTTCGAAATCGTGGTAATTCAAGAAGTCGTACAGCTCATCGCGGGTCTGCATGGTGTCGACCACCTCGCGCTGATGGCCATGCTCCAGAATGCTCTGGTAAACCTTCAGGGCCGCTGCGTTCATGGCGCGGAAAGCCGACAGTGGATAGAGCACCATCCGGCAGCCGACGTCCCCCAGCTCCTGCTGGCTGAACAGCGGCGTGGCGCCAAACTCGGTGATATTGGCCAGAATCGGCGCATTGACGCGCTGGCAGAAGGCGCGATAGTCGTCGAGGGTATGCACGGCCTCGGCGAAGATGGCGTCGGCCCCTGCTTCCACACAGGCGTTGGCGCGCTCGAT
This sequence comes from Halomonas sp. 141, assembly GCF_002810305.1. Taxonomy (NCBI): domain Bacteria; kingdom Pseudomonadati; phylum Pseudomonadota; class Gammaproteobacteria; order Oceanospirillales; family Halomonadaceae; genus Halomonas; species Halomonas sp. 141. Next base: position 22,871 of record NZ_PINZ01000013.1, on the reverse strand, counting down.
GGCGGCATCGAGCCCCTCTTTCTGGAAGGCATCGGTGCGTGCAATGAGGTAGAAATCCGGATCCAGCCTGGCATCGGCCGCAGCCTTGATGCGGTCCACCATCTCCTGCTGGGAAACGATCGCCTTGTTGGGGCGATGACCGCAGCGCTTCTGAGCGACCTGATCTTCCAGATGCACTGCGGCGACTCCGGCGCGCTGCATCTCTTTCACGGTGCGCGCAATGTTGAACGCGCCGCCCCAGCCGGTATCGATATCCACCAGCAGCGGAAGCTCCGTGGCAGCACAGATACGATGCGCGTCTTCAACCACGTCGTTCATGGTCGTCATGCCCAGATCCGGCAGGCCGAAGGAGGCATTGGCCACGCCGCCGCCGGAGAGGTAAATGGCCTGGTGCCCCACGCGTTCGGCCATCATGGCCGTATAGGCATTGATGGTGCCCAGGATGGGCAACGGGCGCTGGGCTTCCAGCGCGGCACGAAAGCGCCCACCGGGGCTCAAGCGAGAAGTGGATGAAGCAGTCATGACATCAGCTCCTGTCTTCGGTTGTTGTTTGTTGTTCAAGAATGGCGGCGTAGCGGTCTGCCACGTTCGCCCGTGACGCGCTGACATGGCGACGCATCAATAGCTCGGCCAGCTCGGCATCGCCGGCCTCAATGGCATCGACAATCCGGTGGTGCTCCACGAACGCCCGCTGAGGGCGGGTACCACTGGCGCTGAACTGCGTGCGATAGAGGCGCACCAGGTAGTAGAGGTCATCACACAGCAGGTTCATCAACATTTTGTTGTGACTGCCCTGAACGATGCGATAATGAAAATCGAGATCGCCTTCACGCTGGTAATAGGCTTCCCCGCGCTTGAGGTCGCCCTGGCTTTCGTGCAGCGCCAGAACGTCTCGCAGCCCCTGGATTTCCTCGGCAGACATGTGCTCGGCCGCCAGCCGCGCCGCCATGCTTTCCAGCGCCTCGCGCACGTCGAAAAGCTCCAGCAGCTCTTTCATGGAAAGCTTGACGACCCGGGCGCCCACATGGGGCACGCGCTCGATCAATCGGTGGGCCTCGAGGCGCCGCATGGCCTCGCGCAGCGGCCCCCTAGAGATACCGTAGGTCTTCGAAAGCCCAGGCTCAGTGATTTTGCTGCCAGGCGCCAGTTCCCCACGGACAATGGCGCTTTGCAACTGGTGAAACACACGCTCGGCCAGTGTGCGTACTTCTGGCGAGACGACGTCGCTGGCGTCGCCGTCCGGTAGTGGTGAAGTGGAAGCAAGTAAGGTCATGGTTAATTGTCGACAATTAAGGAATGATGAAACTTTACCCCTCCCCCTTTCTGACGTCAACCTCGGAAAATAAGCGTTTTTATTCATCTTTCGTTGCACGCCTGACGAGACCCCCTGCGCAAATGTCTACAATCTCTGTTGCGGGCCCCTCTCACCGCCCGCTTACGTGAGAACGCCGTCGATAAACGCGGCTGGTGTCCTTGGCGCGAGCACCCTAAAATATGCCGCCCTTTCCGGACTGGCGTTTGCTTCATGACAACGGCGTTGACGATCTCCGCTCTGCCCTACTTCTCCGACCCGCTGGCCACCTTTGCCCGCTTACGGCAACGGCCCGGGGCGGTGCTGCTGGACAGCGGCCGACCCGTGGCCACCAGCGGCCGGTATGACATCCTCAGCAGCGACCCGCTGGCCACGCTGGAAATCTGCGCAAACCGCCAGGCACAGCTCAGCTCCACCACATTGACGCTGCCAGCTCATCTCGACGATGACAGCACGGCGCAACAGCAGTGGCTGCTGGAACAGCTGCCCGTGCCCACCCTCGACAGCGACCTGCCCTTTCTGGGCGGCTTGATCGGCTACTGGAGCTACGACCTGGGCCGCCAAGACTGTTCGGTGTCCAGCCAGCACCCGCCCGCCACCCAACTGCCGCTGGCCCGCCTGGGCCTGTATGACTGGTGCATCACCTTTGACCACGCCACCCAGCAAGCCTGGCTGGTGGCCAGCGATGCGCGCCGTCGAGAGGTGCTGGCCTGGCTGGAACAAGCCCCGCCAGCAGGCGAGCCTTTCACGCTGACACAGCCGTTCAAGGCCCAGCTCAACCAGGCCGAATATACCGAGCGCTTCGAGGCCGTACAGCGCTATATCCGCGCCGGTGACTGCTACCAGATCAATCTTGCACAGCGCTTCTCCGCCCGCTACGAAGGGGATGAGTGGCAGGCCTATCTGCAGCTGCGACGTGCCACACCGACGCCTTTCTCGGGGTATATGGCCTGGCAGGGCCAGGCGGTGCTGTCGCTGTCGCCCGAGCGCTTCATTCAGTGCCGTGATGGCCGCGTCGAAACCCGCCCCATCAAGGGCACCAGGCCCCGCGGCGAAACGCCCGCAAACGATCAGGCGCTAGCCGAGGAGCTACTCAACAGCACCAAGGACCGGGCCGAGAATGTGATGATCGTCGACCTGCTGCGCAACGACCTCGGGCGAGTCTGCACCCCCGGCTCGATACGCGTGCCGCAACTTTGCCAACTGGAAAGCTACCCCAACGTGCACCATCTGGTCAGCGTCGTTCAGGGAGAGTTGGCGCCCGCACACTCACCGCTTTCGCTGCTCACGGCGGCCTTCCCCGGCGGCTCGATCACCGGCGCGCCCAAGATACGCGCCATGCAGATCATCGATGAGCTGGAACCCTGCCAGCGTAGCGTCTATTGCGGAAGCCTGGGCTATATCGACATCCGTGGCAGCATGGACACCTCGATAGCCATTCGCACCATGGTGGCCGATCACGGCAGCCTGCATGTATGGGGCGGCGGCGGACTGGTCGCCGACTCTCAGGCAGACGAAGAGTACACGGAAACCCTCGACAAGATCCGCCATCTGATTGGCGCTCTGGAATGAACCAGCACTTTGGAATAACAAAGAAGCACTGTTACATCAGAAAGGAATATAAAACCCAAACCAAACGGTATTGGGGCACCACACAAGGCTTTGGTAGCCTAAAGGCATCGCACGCTTTTCAACAGGAGGCAGCATGTCCTCAGCTCTCGAAGCCATTCATCAAGAGTACGCCAACGACCCGCAAGGGTTAATCGAGTGGGCGTTCCGTCAGGGCGAGCGCCCTATTTGCACCACCAACTTTCGCCCTTTCGAGGCCGTGATCCTGCACATGGTGACGCAGGTTCGCCCGGACATTCCTATCGTCTGGATGGACAGCGGTTACAATACCGAGGCTACCTACCGGTTTGCCGACGACGTGATTCGACGACTCGACCTCAACCTGGTGAGTTTTTTACCCCAGCGCACCCGCGCCCACCGGGAAGCCCTGGACGGCCCCATGCCGGGCATCGACGACCCGCGCCATGCGGCGTTCACTCAGGAAGTAAAGATCGAGCCGTTCGAGCGCGCCCTGGCCACCATGCGGCCCGACATCTGGTTCACTGCCCTGCGCGCCGAAGACACGCCCGAGCGAGCCAGGATGCAGTCCGTTAGCCGCAACAGCGACGGCCTGCTGAAAGTGGCGCCGCTACTGAAGTGGACCGCCAAGGACATGTACGAATACCTGCAGGCCCATGACCTGCCCAACAACTTCGACTACTTCGACCCCACCAAGGTGGAAGAGAAACGCGAATGTGGGCTGCACCTGCAGCATTGATATTGATATAGCCACCTGACGAGTTCACCGCCCTGTTCACCACAACATAAAGCGGTGAACGGGGCGGTGAGTAGGTGGGTGAGTTGGTTTATCAACCCTGAATCACTGGCCTCGCTCAATATTCGGGGAGTTCGACACCTTCGAACAGCGCGTGCTCATGGCGAGGCCCCGCCGTGAGCGCTTCGTCCACTCGGTCGCGAGTCAGGTGGGGAGCAAACCGCGCGAGGAAGTCATACATGTAGCCGCGCATGAATGTGCCACGACGAATGCCGATCTTGGTGGTGGAGCTGGCAAACAAGTGGCTGGCGTCCAGCGCCACCAGATCGTCATCCTGGGCAGGGTCCACCGCCATATGAGCCACGATGCCCACTCCCATGCCCAGGCGCACATAGGTCTTGATGACGTCGGCATCAGCGGCCGTCAGCACGACGTTAGGGGTCAGCCCCTTGGCCTTGAAGGCATCGTCCAGCTGCGAACGCCCGGTGAAGCCAAAGACGTAAGTCACCAGCGGATACTCGGCCAGCGCCTCGAGGGTCAGCGGCCCTTCCAGAGAAGCGAGTGGGTGCTCCTTGGGCACCAGCACGCAGCGGTTCCAGCGGTAGCAAGGCAGCAATACAAGGTCGGTAAACAGCTCCAAGGACTCGGTGGCAATGGCAAAGTCCGCCTGCCCTTCACTCACCATCTGGGCAATTTGTTTGGGCGTGCCCTGCTGCATGTGTAGCGCCACGTCAGGATACTTGAGCGTGAACTCGCTAATGATCGGCGGCAGCGCATAGCGGGCCTGGGTATGCGTAGTAGCGATGGCCAAACTGCCACGGCGCTCGTCGCTGTGCTCCTGGGCTACCTGCTTGATGTTTTCGGCAAGCTTGAGCACTTGCCCGGCCAGCTCGATGATCGACTGGCCAGCGGGGGTGACACGCGTGAGATGCTTGCCACTGCGAGCAAATATCTCCACGCCCAATTCATCTTCCAGCAGGCGAATCTGCTTGGAAATACCTGGCTGAGAGGTAAACAGACTCTGGGCAGTTGCTGACACATTCAGGTTATGTCGATTGACTTCCCAGATATAGCGAAGTTGCTGTAGCTTCATATCCTCACCTAATGTTCGATGCCGGGAAACGTCCCAAAACGCCCCGCGCTGCTGCCACTGCGTACCTGCCCGATGCTCGGAGCATGACGCTCTACGAGCATAATTGTGAATAAAAAAACGATCTATAATTCCCATATAGTATAAAAAATCAGCGCTATCAGCATCCATTAATTTTTTCTATTTCAGCGCAAAACGCATCTGGAATTTGCCAGCATCCGCCGTGACCGCTAACATCTGGCAACTTGGCGCGGTGAAAGAGCGCTGGTAAATCGCGTATAGACTGTTGCTCCATTTGAGGCAACGTAACTGCAAGAGCAACGCAAACGGGAGAAGCAAATGGCTAACAATGTTGATGTCACCAACGCCAATTTTGAGCAGGAAGTCCTCAACGCCGAACAGCCTGTCCTGCTCAAATTCTGGGCCCCCTGGTGCGGCCCATGTAAAGTCATGGCACCTGTGGTGGATGAAGTCGCTGCCGAGCGCGGCGACAATCTGAAAGTCGTCAGCGTCAACGTAGACGATGCACCGGAAATTGCTGCTGAGCAGGGTGTACGTGGCGTGCCCACGGTCATGCTGTTCAAATCGGGCACCAAGGTCGCTTCGCTGGTCGGCGCGCAATCCAAGTCGCAACTGACTCAGTTCATCGACCAGAACGTCTGAGCGCTCACAATCACCGCTGGCCTTGCCAGCGGTGGCTGCCCCGCCCTACGCCTCCTACCCTTGCGACTCTTGCTTGTCACGCTTCAGCGGTGGCCGCCGTGCATCGCCAGGCTGGGCATCCGAACGGCGCTGCTTTCCAGGCCCCAATAGGTGTGCCATCCAACGGGTTTGTGGATGACTGTCCAGCGCAATCTTGAGCGTCATGGTCAGCACCACCGAGAGCAACATACCCGCCGCGCCGAAAATCCAGCCCCATACCACCAGGGAAAGAAACGCCACAAAGGTGGATAGCCCCAGCGCCTGCCCCATGACCCGCGGCTCGACCAGATTGCCCAGAATGAAGTTGATGACCAAATAGGCCGACGCCAGCATGAACGCCTGCAGCACACCGCCATCCTGAGACACCAGCAGCAGCAAGACAGGAGGAATGGCCGCCAGGGCAGAGCCAATGTTGGGAATGAAGTTGAGGGCAAAAGCCAGCACCCCCCAGAGCAGCGGAAAATCGACCCCTACCATCAGGCAGGAAAGCCACACCAGAACACCGGTGGCCAGACTGATGACCGTTTTCACGGCCAGATAGCGCTTCAGGGTCAAGCTGAACTCGCTGAAACGCTTCAGGCTGGGCGCAGGGTTTTCCAGGGCGCGCGAGACCTTGTCACGAAAGTGCAGCGTCTCGAACAGCATGAAGATCACCAGCAGCGCCACGATGGTGCCCTGCATGAACAGCGAGCCCAGCTCGCCCAGCAGCATGGCAACCCATGAGCCATCGTCTTCCATGGCAAACACCGAGCTCAGCTGCTCCGGGTCGATCGCCATGCCATGGGACGCTAGCGTATTGAGCAAATTCCAGTAATGCTCGTACAAGCGCGCCTCGATATCCGGCAGCGCTTCCACGAAAGTGCCAAAGCTGTTGACCACCAGCAGGCCAATCAAGGAAATGAAGCCCAGCAACACCAGCAGCGTCAGCATGGCTGCCGTACGCCGACTCAGCCCCCAGTCATGCAGCCACTGCACCGGCGACGTGCACACCACCGCAATGAACACCGCCAACAGTAAAGGCACCAGCAGGTCGGCACCTACCTTCATCCCGGCAATGATGACCACCAGCGCGGCCAGCGCCAGGGTAGCGTTAAGTGGAATACTGCGATAATCCTCATCTGACAACTTCGACATAGCCTGATCCTTAGCATGTTATCCGTACATAATGGCTGCTGGCGTGACAATGCACAAACCGTGCACCTATTAAGAAAGACGCCCTCACGACTCATTAGCCTGTGAACTTTCCGTGTATCTCTGCTTCAAAGCTGCGGGTCATCACCCAACATTCGGTCTCATAACACATTGGCTCTCTCAGCAAGGAAGTGACTCCATGCAAACCCAGCTCAACTCCGTCAATCGGCTGCGCCACCCTATCAAACGCCTTCGCTATGGCGTGTTGGGGGGCGCCCTTCTCGCACTATTGGTCGCCCCCATCAGCCAGGCGGCACCGCCTCCCCCAAGCGTCTTCGTGCAAGCGCAGTCGTGGGTAGAAGTCGAACCCGACAAGGCGACGCTCAGCGCGCGGCTATGGGAAAACACCCCTGCCGTGTCTGCCCTGGAAGACACCCAAAGCGATGAGCTGAGCGACGCCCGGCAGCGCCTGGAGCAGCGCGCCAGTGAGCTGATTGCGGCCATCGAGGAAGCGGGCATCGAACAGCGCGCCATCACGGCGGGGTCGCTCAACGTCTCCCCCGAGTACGTGGCAGGTCCGCGTAGTGACGATGGAGAGCAGGAGAACCTGATGCGTACGCGTCTGGAACGCCCGTTCAGCGTCGAACTGGCTGACATCGAACAGCTGGGGGATGTGCTGGATGCGTTGATCGGCGCGGGGGTCAATGCGCTGGATGGCGTGCAGTTTGACCTGCACGACCGTGACGCCGCCACCGATGAAGCATTGACCAAAGCGCTGGAGAAGGCCCGCCACAAGGCAGACCTGATGGCCACCACCCTTGGCGTGGAGCTGGGCCATGTCCAGCGTATCGAAGAGACCCAGGCGCCCATCTTCCAGCCACGCATGATGGCCATGCGGGCCGAAAGTGACGCCGTGGGTAGCGGCTCAGCCAGCGACTATCGCCCCGGCACCATTCGCATCGATGCTGGCGTGAACGTCGAGTGGGCCATTACAGGGCAAGACGCTCCTGACCGCCCAGATAGCGCTGAAGAGGCGCCGGCACGCTAATCGAACCATCCGCCTGCTGGTGGTTCTCCAATACCGCCAGCAGGCACCGCCCTACCGCCAGCCCCGAACCGTTCAGGGTATGCAGCAGCAGCGGCTTTTTCGAATCCGGGTGACGGTAGCGAGCCTGCATGCGACGCGCCTGGAAGTCTTCGCAGTTGGAGACCGACGAAATTTCCCGGTAGGTGTTCTGGCTGGGCAGCCACACTTCCAGATCGTAGGTTTTCGCTGCCCCAAAGCCCATATCCCCTGTGCAGAGCGTCACGACCCGGTAAGGCAGCTCCAGAGCCTGCAGGATCGCCTCGGCATGCTCGCGCATCTCCTCCAGCGCCGCATAGCTCTTGTCGGGCTCGACGATTTGTACCATTTCGACCTTATCGAATTGATGCTGGCGAATCATGCCCCGGGTGTCGCGCCCATGAGAACCGGCCTCGCTACGAAAACAGGGCGTGTGCGCGGTCAGCTTCATGGGTAGCGCCGACAGCTCGACGATCTCGTCGCGCACAAAGTTGGTCAGCGGCACCTCGGAGGTGGGAATCAGGTGGTACTCTCGCTCATCGTCGAGCTTGAACAGGTCTTCGCCAAATTTCGGCAGCTGCCCCGTTCCCATCAGCGAATCGCGGTTCACCATGTAGGGCACATAGCACTCTTCATAACCATGCTGCTGGGTTTGCGTATCCAGCATGAACTGGGCCAGTGCACGATGCAGACGCGCAATCGGCCCACGCATGACGGCAAACCGCGCCCCGGTCAGCTTGGCTGCCAGTTCGAAATCCAGATAGCCCGAACGCTTGCCCAGGTCCACGTGGTCCAACACCTCGAAGTCGAACTCACGGGGCGTGCCCCAGCGGTGCAACTCGACATTGTCGTCTTCGTTCTTGCCTTCCGGCACGCTGTCATGGGGCAGGTTCGGAATACCACTGATGGCATCGTCCCACTCCTCCTGCACCTCAGCCAACTCTTTCTTGGCCTTGTCCAGGCGGTCGCCCAGGTCACTTACTTCATCCAGCAGCGGCTGGATGTCTTCGCCGTTGGCCTTGGCCTTGCCAATCGCCTTGGAGCGCATGTTGCGCTCGTTTTGCAGCTGCTCGGTCTGAGTCTGCAACTCACGACGGCGCGACTCCAGCGCCTGCAGTGCCGCTGTATCGAGTTCGAAGCCCCGCCGGGCCAGTTGTTGCGCCGTCGTCTCCAGATCACCGCGCAGCAGTTTCGGATCGAGCATGAGGTATTCCTTGGCCAGAATTCAATGACACGCGCCGCCCAGGGCGCGACAAAGGCGACCATTGTAGGCAAAAGCGCGGACGGGAGCCATGGCAACCGCGCTTTGGCAGGATACCCCATTAGCCAAAAGTGGTAGAGTGCGCGACGATTCGCTTTACGAATCGCTAACAATGGTTACCTAACAGGAGAATCGCCGTGCAGGAAACAGCACAGCAGGGAAAGTTTGCGTGGTGGCGCGGTATCGCGCTGTGGAAGAAAATTCTGGCGGGCCTGGCGCTGGGTATCGTGGCCGGGGCGTTGCTGGGCGAGACGGCCAGCATCTTCAAGCCGCTGGGTGATATTTTCATTAACGCGATCATGATGCTGATCGTGCCGCTGGTCTTTTCGACGCTGGTGGTGGGTATTACCTCCATGCGCGACCCGCAGAAGATGGGCCGCATCGGCGCGCGGACCATCGCGCTGTATCTGGTGACCACCGCCTTTGCCATCAGTATCGGCCTGATTCTGTCGACGCTGCTGCAGCCGGGCACCGGCGTGGGATTGAGCTTCGACGCAGAGGTGTCGCCCAACGAGGCGCCGTCGCTGATGTCCATTCTGATCAATCTGGTGCCGCGCAACCCCATCGATGCGCTGGCCAACGGCAACATCATGCAAATCATCGTGTTTGCCATTGGCCTGGGCATCTCGCTGACGCTGATCGGTGACAAAGGCGAGCCGGTCATGAAGGTCTTCGACAGCTTTGCCGAGGCCATGTACAAGCTGACCGGGCTGGTCATGGCGTTTGCCCCGTTTGGCGTGTTCGGCTTGATCGCCCACGTCTCCGGGCAATACGGGCTGGAGATCCTGCTGCCGCTGGCCAAGCTGATTGGCGTGGTCTATCTGGCCAGCATCCTGCACGTGCTGGTGGTCTACTCCGGGTTCATTGCGCTGATTGGCCGCCTGAACCCGGTGCGCTATCTGAAAGGCAGCCTCGATGCCATCGTCGTGGCGTTTTCCTCGGCGTCGTCGGCGGGCACGCTGCCGGTGTCCATTCGCTGTGCCCAGAAAAACCTGGGGGTCTCGGAAGGCGTCTCGGGCTTCGTGCTGCCGGTAGGGGCCACCATCAATATGGATGGCACGGCGCTTTACCAGGGGGTGGTGGTACTGTTCATTGCCCAGATGACCGGCACGGACCTCACCATGGTGGATTACGCCATGATCGTCGCTACCGGCACCCTGGCCTCAATTGGCACCGCCGGGGTGCCTGGCGCAGGCTTGATCATGCTGTCGATCGTGATGGCGCAGATTGGCCTGCCGCTGGAAGCCATTGCCGTCGTGGCCGGTATCGACCGCATCCTGGACATGGCCCGCACCAGCGTGAACGTGGCGGGCGACCTGATGGTCACCACCCTGGTCGGTAAAAGCGAAGGCGAGCTCAACGAAGAGACCTACAACAACAGCCGCACTTGATAGCGACATGAACGTCATGGGCATGCGCGTCAAGACATGCCCATCGAGCGCCCACCGCCCATGGCGGCGGGCGCTTTTTCATGGCCGCTCGTCGGCGCTCTCTCTCGGTCTCGCCAGCGCCAACGGCCAGGCAAGATGCACGCCTGGAGTAGCTGGGGTAAAGTACGCTATTCCCCTATTCGCCCCCAGCAGTGACGGCTCGATTCACCATGATTGCATCCCTGGATACCCGCACGGCCCCCGCTGAACGTTTGAAGGGCCACTACGTCCGCTTCCTCGACGCCCTGCGCGCCCGCGGTTTCGAGGGCGAAATCGCCCCGGATTACGCCAACCGCACCGTGCTGGCCACCGACAACTCGATTTATCAGCGCCTGCCCCAGGCAGCGGTCTTCCCCAGGCACGCCGAAGACCTGGAGCGCTTGGCCAAGCTGGCTGCCGAGCTGCCCCACCGGGAAGTGGTGCTGACCCCCCGAGGTGGCGGCACCGGCACCAATGGCCAATCGCTGACCGACGGCATCGTGGTGGACGTTTCCCGCCACATGAACCAGATCCTCGAGATCGACGTGGCGGCCCGGCGGGTGCGGGTGCAGGCCGGGGTGGTCAAGGACCAGTTGAACGCCGCTCTGAAACCCCACGGGCTGTTTTTCGCCCCCGAACTGTCGACCTCCAACCGGGCCACCATCGGTGGCATGATTTCCACCGATGCCAGCGGTCAGGGCAGCTGCGAATACGGCAAGACCCGCCATCACGTACTGGCGCTGGATACCATCCTGCTCGGTGGGCAGCACCTGCACAGCCGCCCGCTGAGCGAGGAAGAGGAGCAGCAAGCACTGGCCGAGGAAGGCGTCCTGGGGAAAGTACACCGTACCGCTGCCACCATCATCGACCAGCAGAAGGCGTTGATCGACGCCAAGTTCCCCCCGCTCAACCGCTGCCTGACCGGATATGACCTGGCCCATCTGCGTGAGGACGGCCAGCTCAACCTGAACAGCCTGCTGTGTGGCTCCGAAGGCTCGCTGGGCTTTCTGAACGAGGCAGTGCTGAACGTGATGCCGATTCCGAAGCACGCGACGCTGGTGAACGTTCGCTATGCCAGCTTCATGGATGCGCTGCGCGATGCCAAGGCGCTGATGGCCAGTAGCGCTCGCCCTACCTCCATCGAGACCGTGGACGACACGGTGCTGCAGCTGGCCATGGAAGATTTCGTCTGGGACAGCGTGGCCGAGTTCTTCCCGGCGGGCAGCACGCCCATACAGGGCATCAACCTGATCGAGTTCAACGACGACGACGCTGATAAACTGGCCGAGCGGGTGGCGGCGTTTACCCAGCATCTTGGCCAGGACACCCGCGTCGAGCGGCTGGGCTACACCCTGGCGGAAGGCCGCCCGCAAATCCAGAAAGTCTACGCCATGCGCAAGCGCTCGGTGGGCCTGCTGGGCAACGTGCAGGGAGAAAAGCGCCCGCTACCCTTCGTGGAAGATACCGCCGTGCCGCCGGAACACCTGGCCGAGTTCATCGCCGAGTTCCGCGCGGCGCTGGATGCTCGCCAGCTCTCCTACGGCATGTTCGGCCATGTGGATGCGGGGGTGCTGCACGTGCGCCCGGCACTGGACATGAAAGACCCCGAGCAGCAAGCGCTGATTCGGGAGATTTCCGATGAAGTGGTCGCCCTGACCCAGAAATATGGCGGGCTGCTGTGGGGTGAACATGGCAAGGGCGTGCGTTCGGAGTATGGCCCCACCTTCTTTGGTGAGCTGTACCCTTGCCTGCAACAGATCAAGGCGGCCTTCGATCCGCATAACCAGCTCAACCCCGGCAAGATCGCCTCGCCCGCTGAAAATGCCCCGCTGATCGCCAGACAGAGCGACCCGGAACTGCTGCGCGTGGATGGCGTAACGATGCGCGGCCAGCTGGACCGCACCATCGACGAGCGCGCCTGGCAGGCTTACGACGCAGCGGTTTACTGCAACGGCAACGGTGCCTGCTACAACTACGATGTGGACGACCCCATGTGCCCGTCGTGGAAGGCCACCCGCGACCGCCGACACTCTCCCAAAGGCCGTGCCAGCCTGATCCGTGAATGGCTGCGCTTGCAGTCTCAGGCAGGCATCGACGTGGTCGAAGAGTCGCGCAAGAAGAAGGCCGAACGCAGCTGGGGCTTTATCAAGAGCTTTCCCAGGCGAGTGATGAACACCCTCAGCCGTCAGCAGCACCACGACTACTCTCACGAAGTGTACGATGCCATGGCAGGCTGCCTGGCGTGCAAGTCCTGCGCAGGCCAGTGCCCGATCAAGGTCAACGTGCCTCAGTTCCGTGCGCAGTTCCTGGAGGTCTACCACGGCCGCTATTTGCGCCCGCTGCGCGATTATGTGATCGGGGGCACCGAGTTCATGCTGCCCGCACTGACCAGGATCGCCCCTCTATACAACGCCGCCCTGGGGCAGCGCTGGGTCACCCAACTGATGCACAAAGGGCTCGGCATCAGCGACTCCCCCACGCTCTCCCGCGCCAGCGTGAAAAAGCAGCTGCGTGCCTGGGGGGTGGCGGAAGCCACGCCTACGTCACTGGCCCTGCTCACCGAGCAGCAGCGCGCGCAGAGCGTGATCATCGTGCAGGACGCGTTCACGACTCACTTCGAAGCCAGGCTGGTGATGGATGTCGTAGAGCTGCTGTCGCGGCTGAACCTGCGCGTGTTCGTGATGCCGTTTTCCGCCAACGGCAAGCCGCTCCACGTACAAGGCTTTTTAGGTGCCTTCGAGCGCACCGCGGCCAAGCAGGCCAGGCGCCTGAGGGCGCTGAGCGAGTTCGACGTGCCCATGGTAGGCATCGACCCAGCCATGACGCTGACCTATCGCCAGGAGTACGTCAAAGCGCTGGGCAGCGAACAGGTGCCCACGGTGCTGATGCTGCAGGAGTGGCTGGCTACCCGTGTCAACACGCTCAATCCCAGCCCGGTGAAGCTGAATGACCCGGGCTACAAGCTGCTTTCCCACTGCACCGAAAAAACCAACGCGCCGGGCAGCCCCAAAGCGTGGCAGCAGGTGTTTGCTGCCTTTGGCTTGCAGCTGGAGCTGGCCACCACGGGCTGCTGCGGCATGTCGGGTACTTACGGCCATGAAAGCCGTAACGTCGCCACCTCCAAAACCATCTACGCCCAGTCTTGGCAGCCTCAGGTAGAGGCCGAAGAGAACGCAGGCAAGTTGCTGGCCACCGGGTACTCGTGCCGTAGCCAGGTGAAGCGTTACTCAGCGCAAACGCTGGCTCATCCGCTTCAGGCGCTGCTCCACTGCCTGCGTAGCCAATAACCGCCTCGAACCGCAACGCGAAGGGCCTGCTGTCTCCAGCAGGCCCTTTGGTTTTCAGGCGTTCGCCGCTAATCCGTTAGCTCTCTTCCTGCTGATAAGGCAGCGAAGAGTGGTGCAGCACGATGCGCAAGTTGCCTTCGTCATCCAACTGATAGCCCCAGGTCTTGTCGACCGTGGTGACGTTACCATCGCTGTCGGTCATGGCCACATGGCCCATGGTGAGAGCCGTATCACCACTGATGAAAATGGCCGCATTGTCGATCTCCACTGCTTGCCAGCCTTTCAGCGCGAAGCCGCTGTCTTCTGCGAACTCATCGCTATGGCCCACGAAGTAAGCCAATGCGCCATCAGCCGTGGTACGGAAGGTTTGTGGCTCACTGGCCAGCGTGGGCTTGAACAGCACCGGGCCCATCTCATAGCCGTAGGCTTCATCGATGATCGTGCTGGCCAGTTCGCGGGCCGCATCGATGCCGTCGTTTTCATAGGTGGTGGCAATCGCCACCAGCGCCTCACCCCACGCCTGCTGAGCCTGCTTCACCTGCTCGGGGGTAATGTCTCCCCCCAGGTGGGTTACTTCGGTGGCCTGGGCCAAAGAAGCGGCGCCAAGCCCTAACGCGGTACCGAGTAGAATTTTTTTCAACATGGTGTCGTCTCCGTGTATGCGGCGGTTACAGCTGTTGCGATGTGATATGCAACAGGGATGCCGTTCACTATACGGGGCCAACACTTACATTCAGGTCACCAGAGTATTAACAGAGCGCGAGTTTTAGATTAATACAAGGTGAATAACCGCCCCGTCACGGGGAGGGCGCGGGGTCCAGACGGTAGCCAAAACCGCGCTGGGTCGTGATCAATGACTCCCCGGCACCATGTACGTCCAGTTTACTACGCAGTCGCCGGATATAGACATTGACGATATTGGTCAGCGGGTCTTCGTGGGCACCCCAGACACTGGCCAGGATGCGCTCTCGGCTGTACAGCTTGCCGGGCGTACTCATCAGCAGTTCGAGGATCGCCAGCTCCTTGGGTGTCAGCTCGATCCGCTGGCCGCCCCGGGTCACGCTACGCTGCTCACGATTCAGGCACAGGTCGCCCACCCGCAGCTCGTTCACTTCCTGGCTGGCCGGGTGGCCCCAGGAACGGCGCTGCAGGGCGGCAATGCGCGCCAGCAGCTCCTCGAAGGCAAACGGCTTGACCAGATAGTCGTCGGCCCCGGACTCCAGACCCGAGACACGGTCCTCAATGCTGTCCAGCGCGGTCAGCATCAGAATGGGGAACGCCACCCCCGCCGTGCGCAAGCTGCGACAGATATCGGTGCCGGTGATGTCCGGCAGCAGCCGATCCAGAATCACCACCGGCTGCCGATCGGGCTCCCGGGCACACTGGACGAGGTGCAGCAGCGCCACCCGCCCTTCACTGAACGCTTCTACCTGATAACCTTCGGCCGCCAGGCCTCTGCTCAAGAAGTCGCGAATCCTGGGGTCATCTTCGATGACGACTATATGCATCCTGATTACCTCATGACGCTCAGCGCGGGGCCCGCCTGGGCGTGCACCGGCAGTTGCAGCAGCGCCTCACAGCCGCCTGCAGGGGCTGCCCCCAGGCTGAGCGTACCTCCATGTAAACGCGTCAACAGCATGGCAATGGCCAGCCCGACGCCTTGCCCATCGGGGCGGTGCGAGCGCGCCTTCACGCCGCGGTAGCCGCGCTCGAACAGCCGTGGAAGCTCGTCTTCCGCCACCCCGATACCATCATCACGCACCCGCAATGCCCACACTTGCTTGCCTTGCAGCACCTCAGTGGTAGCGCTCACCTCCACCATGCCCCCCGCATGGGAATAGTGCACGGCGTTATCCAGCAAAATACCGCATATCTGCTGTAACCGCTGAGGGTCTCCCAGCACCGTGGCCTGGGCAGTGACGTCTCCTTGGAGGGCAATACCACGCAATCTGCCTAACGTCGAAGCCTGCTCCATGGCATCGGCCAGCGGCACGCAGGGGTCCAGCAGCTGGCGTTTCACCTGCCACTCGACGATATCGCTGCGCGCCATGGTCAGCAGGTCGCTGATCACGTCCGAAAGCCGCTTGGCATCGCTGGCGATTCGCTCCAGGGCCTGGCGGTACTCGGCTTCGCTGCGCATGCCGCCGCGCAGGGTGATCTCGGCTTCACCACGAATCGACGTGGTGGGGGTGCGCAGCTCGTGGCTGATATCCTCCAGCAGCTGCTGGCGCTGCTGGCCTAATTGGCGCAGGCTATCCAGCGCCGTGGCCAACTCCCGGGTACGCACGGCTACCAGGTCTTCCAGGTGCTGCTGGCGGTCCTGCTCCGTCTGGCGATGTTGTCGCAGCTCGTCGGCCATGAGGTTCATCCGCGTGGCAACATGGCCGAACTCATCGCTCATGCGCTCATCCAGCCGATGGGCAAGATCGCCACGCTGGAACGCCTGGGCACCGTTCACCAGCTCCCGAACCGGCCTCTGCAGGGCACGGGCAAAATAGCCGAACACGGCCATGATGGTCAGCATCAAGGTGAGCGTGGCGCCAACCGCCAGGGTGATCAGCTGCTGCAAGGAGTGGTCGGCGTCGCTGCGCTGTTGCGCCAGCAGCGTGCGCTCCCTGGCCAGCGCATCGTAAAGCACCATGCGCAGGCTCTGGCTGTCGACCAGCTCGAACTGCTCCGCAGCAGGAATCATGGAAGTCGCCAGCACTGCCCGTTCAAGGGCGTGAAACAGTTTATCGAAAGTCGCCAGCGCCGCCTGGCGCTCTTCGACCAGCGCAGCGGTCAGCTCACTGGAGGGCTGCATCCTGGCCGCCAGGCGGTCGCTGTTGACATGCAAACGTTCGAGATGGGTGTGCATCTCGTGAAGAATGAAATCGCGCTCTTGCACGTCGGCAGGCTGATCGCCCTGTTGAGCGTTGGCCAGCCAGGTGCGCAGCTGGTTCTTGCTATCGGAAAACGCCAGAAAACCCGCGTGAAGGTCACTGGAAAGCCTGCCCAGCTCTACCTTCTGGCGGGCACCGTCGATGGCCCACACGGCCACGCCGCCCTGAGCGAGGGTCAGCATGATCAACACCAGCAGTGCCACCAGCAGGCGACGCTGAAACATCGGCAGCTCTCCTGAAAACCGCTTTCCGCAGCGCTTTTTCGACCCCCAGGATCAGAAAAACAGACGCTTCAATGCAAGGCCCGGGTCCTCTTCACGCATGAAGGCTTCCCCTACCAGAAAACCGTTGACGTCGTGATCACGCATGCGCTCCACATCGTCACGGGTATGAATCCCCGATTCGGTGATCACGGTGACGCTGTCCGGAATGCGCGTCAGCAGGTCCAGTGTGGTATCCAGGCGGGTATCGAAGGTATGCAGGTTGCGGTTATTGATGCCGACCAGCTTGAGATTCAGCGCCAGAGCACGCTCGAGTTCATCGGCATCGTGCACCTCGACCAGCACGTCCATGCCCATGGCGTTGGCCTGCTGATGCAGGTCCCGAAGCTTCGCATCATCCAGCGCCGCCACGATCAGCAGGATACAGTCTGCGCCAATGGCTCGCGCTTCCGTCACCTGATAACCGTGGGTAATGAAGTCCTTGCGAATGACCGGCAGTTCGCAGGCATCCCGCGCGGCGATCAGATAATCTTCGTGGCCCTGAAAAAAGTCGGCATCCGTGAGCACCGACAGACAAGCGGCGCCGCCCTGGGCATAGCTGCGGGCTATGTCGGCAGGGTGGAACTTCTCGCGCATGACCCCCTTGGAGGGGGACGCCTTCTTCACTTCGGCAATCACCGCAGGATCACCCACCTGGATGCGCTGGTTCAACGCCTCGATGAAGCCGCGCGGCGCGCTCTGCTGACCCGCCAGTGCCAACAGGTCCTGTTCGGAAACCGCCTGCTCGCGCTCGGCGACCTCCTGGTCCTTGCGAGCCAGAATGCGCGTGAGAATGGTGGGAGTAGCCTGCTCTGTCATGGCGTTGATCATCCTTTGAAAACACTGGTGAAGTGCGAAAGCTCTCGGAGCTTTTCGAGGGGCAATTTGGAGGCCTGCGCATCCTGGGCCACCATCACGCCCTCTTTCAAGCTGTCGGCTATGCCGGCACAGTAGAGCGCGGCACCGGCGTTCAGGGCCACGATATCTGCCGCGGCGCCTTCGCCACTCAGGGATGCCTTTACTAACCGCAGGCTATCTTCGGCACTGGTGGCTTTCAGCGCCGCCAGGCTCTGGCGCTCGATGCCCAGCGCTTCGGGGGCAATGGTGTAGCGGGTGATCTCACCCTCTTTCAGCTCGGCCACCTGGGTGGGAGCTGCCAGGGAAATTTCGTCCAGGCCATCATCGGAGTGGACGACCATCACGTGGCGACTGCCCAGTTTGCGCAGCACTTCGGCCATCAGCGGCACCAGTTCGGCGGAATACACGCCCAGCACCTGATTGGGCGCACCGGCCGGGTTGGTCAACGGGCCAAGAATATTGAACAGCGTGCGCACGCCCATTTCACGACGCGGCCCAATCGCATAGCGCATGGCCGGATGGTGGTTGGGGGCAAACATGAAGCCGACCCCCACCTGCTCGATACAGCGCGCCACTTGTTCCGGCTTCAAATCAAGGTAGATGCCCGCGATATCGAACAGGTCCGCACTGCCAGATGACGAGGAAACGCTGCGATTACCGTGCTTGGCCACATGGGCACCGGCTGCCGCCGCCACAAAACTGGCCGCCGTGGAGACATTGAACAGATTGGCGCCGTCACCGCCGGTGCCGACGATATCCACTACGTTATCGGCATGCAGCGTGACGCGCTTCATCAGGTCGCGCATCACCTGGGCGGCGGCGCTGATCTCCTCGGCGCTCTCACCCTTCATGGCCAGCCCTACCAACAGGCCGCCAATTTGTGCATCGGAGGCCTCGCCGGTCATGATCTGGCGCATCAACGCGTGCATGGCATCGAAAGAGAGGTCTTCGCGGCGCATCACCGCGTTAATTGCGTCTCGCATTTGCATGAGCAGATAAGCCCCTAAAGCGTATGAATTTGGCGATCAGCCGCGTCGCAAGAAATTGGCCAATAACGCATGGCCCTGGCGCGTGAGTATCGACTCCGGATGAAACTGCACGCCCTCGACATCCAGGGTGCGGTGACGAAACCCCATGATGAGCCCCGGCGTCACGTCACTCTCTGCGGTCCAGGCGGTCACTTCCAGGCAGTCGGGCAAGCGGTGCTGGTCGACCACCAGCGAGTGGTAGCGCGTGACTTCCAGCGGATTTTCCAGACCGTCAAACACCCCGACTCCACCATGCACCACCGCAGACGTCTTGCCGTGCATCACCTGAGGAGCGCGCACCACCTTACCACCGTATACCTGCCCGATGGCCTGATGACCCAGACAAACCCCAAGAATGGGCAGTCGGCCCGCGAAGTGTTCGATGGCAGCCAGCGAGACGCCCGCCTCATTCGGGGTACATGGCCCCGGCGAAATCACCAGATGGGTAGGCGCCAGCGCTTCCATCTGCGCCAAGGTGATCTCATCGTTGCGGTAGGTCATCACCTCGGCATTCAGCTCCCCCAGGTACTGGACGATGTTGAAGGTGAAGCTATCGTAATTATCGACCATTAAGACTTTATTCATGACAACCCTTTAATTTTCTGATGAATTTTGCCATGAAAGCCTGCCTGTTATACACGCCATTATACACATCGAACGTGGAGTTCAGTGGAACGTGGGCCATCGGACACCCCTGAGGGCAGGTTGAAACAGAACACATCACGCCATACTCTTGCAACGTACATAGCAAGGGGCTGAAGTGGCAAAGGGGCGACAAGTAAACTCTAGCGGGCACCGGCAACAGCACGATGCGCAATAGTGAGGGAGGTCAAGGTCATCCGGCAATCTCCTTGGGTCCTGGAGCCGCCGTGACAGAAAGCTATCTACAGAGCCTTGCCTAGCGGTACGACGGCAAGGTACGGGGCGAGGCCGCAACGATACGCCGCTTCCTATTGGAAGCGCCACCACTGCTGAGCAACATTGACCGATGCGGTACGGGCCATGGCAGATCGAAATTCATTCAATTGATTATAAGAGCTGTGCAGGCACCAAGGCTCCCAAAGCACCCTCAGGCTTTCATGATAACACAGCCCCTCGGCCCCTCGTCCACTACTTGCCCACAGAACCGCCAATCCGTATTATCGCACTCTCCTCAGGCTATGTCCCTTCTGCGGTACCCACAGGCCCTCACCGAGCGGCAAGCGGAGTGCTCCCAATGACATAACCAGCTGATTAGCACGCCTGCCCCCACCTGTGCATGTCCGTGCTTTACGAACATAATGAAGGGCTCGGTTTCACCTTTACGCTCGGTCTGAGTAGCCTTGAGGTCAACAAAGTATATATAGGACCGAAGTACTCCCTCGCCCACTGCAAATCTAACCTTGAGATAGTCAACTCAAGAAGATCCGTTGTCATGTTGCTCTATCAGAAAGCTGAGAAGGCCTAACCGGCTTAACCTCCCGGACAAAACCAATCGAAACGGTATGGATGCAGCGCCAATGCAAGGCCAATTAGACCATCCATAAAACACCAGACACCAAATGGGTCTTGATTAAGGAACCAAGGCGTAGGACGCTGATCGTTGAGCACAGACCAACTAGGTGAAAGTCGAGGTCAATGCGGTGTTTCGCGGCATCGTGCTACCCGTCGAAAGCAATCCACTGAGCGCCCAGACCAGTGATCTGTTCAGCGTCGAGTTCGAAGCGCCGACTTTAACCGCCTGAGAATCAGCTAGCCGAATGCGGCTGCTCGGCGCCACCCCTGATGGAGAGCGATTGCAAGCCACTCTTGGCTAGGCGCGACACAGGCCTCTTCAAACAGCTCGCAGACGTTTGACCGGGAATGAGACGAAAGGCTTAATTTCCTTGAGCACGAACATGCTCTGCATTTCCTTGATGCCAGGCAGCTGCCGAACACTGGACATCGCAAAATCAGCGAATGAATCCAGGTCAGAAGCCACCACCTGCAGCAGGAAATCGGCGTCACCACCGATGCTGTAGCACGCAACGACATCCTCAAGTTGCATGACTTCCTGCTCGAACTTCCTAGCCTCAGATTCACTGTGGCGGTCGATTTTGATCCGTATGAAAACCATGACCCCAAGCCCGATCTTTCGGCGATCCAAGACTGCACGGTAGCCCTGAATGTAGTTTTGATCTTCCAAATGCTTCACTCGACGCCAGCACGGAGATGCAGACATGCCGATCTGATCGGCCAGCATTTGGTTGGTGATCCTGCCATCTTGCTGCAGCGCGGTCAGAATTTTGACATCTGTCAGACTTAACGCTTGATCGGTCATATTTTTCACTCATCAGCGAATTTCTGGTAAATCCTACCATTCCTGATATGACTTGCAACAAGAATAGAAAGCACTTTTCCGACCCTATCAATTAACATTTTAATCCAGTTGCATAAGACTAAATAACTGCCATGCTGCACTGAGTGCTAAGCACTTTATTTTAAATACCAAGTTGATCGGAAAATTAGATAATCGCGTTTACTAGGCGAGACATGAGGATGAGAAATGATTTTCCACCTAGTGGCTTTTAAGCTTAATAGCTCTTTACAGTGGTGTGACAAAGAGGTCATCGAGGCAGAGGCAGCGACTCGCGAACATCCAAAACATATTAGCGAAATACGTGGTTGGCTTTGCGCCCGGAATATAAGTCCACGCGAACAAGCCATGGACTTCGTTGTAATGGGACTATTTGAAAACCAGGAAGACCTTTCTGCATATTTAATCCACCCCAATCATCAACAGGGCGTCCAAAAGTGGAAGAAAATTGCCAACTGGAAAGTGGTTGATATTGAGCTCGGCAGCGACACAACAAGGTTCTTTGGGTTATTGAACGCTCTGGTTGGCGTCAGCGGGAAACTCGTGCAGAGCTGATTTTTAAAAAAGGAGAAGCCAATGAATTTTGATGCAGCCACCCACAAGTGCGTCATCGTAGTCGACAAGGAGCTGGGGCTAGGGCATGCGGCTAATGCTGTTAGCGTCATAGGTGTCAGCATGGGACGCTCGGTAGAAAACCTGGTAGGGCCAGACATGCGAAGTCAGGATAACGTGAATTACCCCGGCGTCATCTACACCCCCTTGCCAATACTGCTCTCCAGCAAAGAAAAGCTGCGCGAAATACTTGTAAAAACACTGGAGGAGGATGAGATTCACAACATCCCGTTCAGTGCCCTGGCGCAATCCTGTAGAACCTATCAAGAGTACGAAGAGCGCATGTCAGCAGCCGATAGCTCTTCCATTGAACTGGTCGCCATTGGACTGGTCGGCTCCAAAAAAAAGATCACCAAGCTAACTGGCAGTCTTCCGCTATTCAAGTAACAAGGGGGCCTCAATGTACGCCTTATTCAAGCCTGATCTTCTGAAGCTGGCTCATACTGTTTATCATCAACACGAGCTATTTGAGAATGGCAAAGTCTCCGCTGACGAGTTAAACAGCATCCAACTTGAGCGGCTTAAAAGCACGCTTCGCTATGTCAGGGAATATGCGCCTTTTTATCGTACTGCACTGTCCGCCATGTCTGATTCAGACATAGATGATCTGAACTGGGATGCATTTCGTAAATTGCCATTCACTACGAAGAGTGATTTGCGCACAGCCGGGCATGAGATGGCTGCTGCGCCGCTGACTGAAGCCTGGATCTACTATGAGACTACGGGCACCACTGGCGCAGCCACCCCATGTCCTCGCAACGAGCAGGACTCCATCTTCAACAACAGCCCGCTGATACTCCGTTATGGCGAGATTTTCCGCGCCCACGGTTCTCAGCATATTATCGGTGTAATGGGGCCTACGGAACTGCATTCGACTGGAGATACTTTCGAGGATGTGTGTCGCAGCTTGGGCCACACTGTCGTGAAAATGTGGCCGCGCTCACCCACTGTAGGGCTGGACCGGGCCGTGACGCTGATCAGGGAACTGAAGATCACCGCGCTAGTCTGCACACCAGCCATTGCCATCAGCCTAGCCAAACATCTGCTCCAAAGAGATTGCCAACCTTCCCACTTGGGCGTGAAGCTGATTTTTACCCTAGGCGAGCTCACTACGCCTGCCCTGCTGCGAAATATCGGTGAGGTTTGGGGTAGTACCATCTACAACTGCATGTATGCGTCACAGGAGTCATCAATCCTTGCAGTGAGCAACATTCAAGGAAACCTCTGCACGGTTCCCTTAAGGAAACGCTGCATAAATCCCGTCGGAGCTGCCTCATAGCCACCGACGAGGTAAAATCTGACCTGTCGTCCAACACCC
>NZ_PINZ01000139.1:0-609 GCF_002810305.1 Halomonas sp. 141 | reverse complement strand
GCCATGCGCACCACATGGAACTTATCGACCACGATACGGGCCTGGGGCAGCACAGCCTTGACCGCTGCCCGGTAGGGGTTCCACATGTCCATGCTGACGATCTCGACCTTCTGCCGGTCTTTCAGCTTCATCAGGTAGTTGGTCACCACGTCCTGGCGGCGGGTGGCCAGCAGGTCGAGCAGGGTTCGCTCCTCAATGTTGGTCAGAATGCAGCGGTAGCGCTTGTTCAGGTATAGCTCGTCAATGCCCAGGATGCGGGGCGTCTCGAAGCGGTGCCAGCGCCCCAGGAACTCGGCGCGGGCGTTGAAGATGTCGCGCACCGTCTTCTCGTCCAGGCCGGTCTGTGCCGCCACAAAGGTGTAGGGGTGGTTGAAGGATTCCTTCTCCACGTACTCATGCAGCCGCAGTGTCATACGGAATCCGTCCACCATCTCCGGTAGCTGGGGCCTGAATGTTGTCTTGCAGGCCCGGCAGGTGTATCGGCGGCGGACCACCCAGAGAGTGACCCGCTTGCCGTGGATGGGCAGATCACGATAGGGAACGTCACGCTTGCCGAACCGTACGAACTCACCCTGCACGCCGCATTCCTCGCAGGCGATGGGATCGGGC
>NZ_PINZ01000138.1:0-618 GCF_002810305.1 Halomonas sp. 141 | reverse complement strand
CCGCCAAGGTGGCGCCCTCGTTGCAGGCAACAGCAATCAGCTCTACGGCATGTTGGCGATCCTCGATGCTGATCATGACTCCTCGTCCCCCCAGATCGCCCGTGCTTTTTTTGACAGCGTCAGCAGTGCAGCTGTCTCCGCGAGTGCTGTGTTCTTGCGCTGTAGCTCTCGTTCCAGCTCTTTGATCCGCTTGCGCTGCTGCTTGGCTTCATCCGCTTCTCGACGGCGGTCCTCATGGGACAAGCTGGCGGCTTGTTCGCAGTCATGACGCCAGCGTTGCAGCTGCTCGGGATACAGTCCCCGTTGACGACAATAGGCAGCAACGTCTTCGGTGTTCATCGCTGCGGTCTCAACCACCGCTGCAAACTTGTCTCGGGACGACCAGCCGGTCGTACCCTGGTCACTTGCATCGGGCAGGCAGCGTCCCTCCGCACGGGCTTCTTTACGCCACTTGTAAACAGTTGCTGGCGAGATCCCCTCCTGCCGAGCGACCTCTTCTACGCTTTGGTTATAAGGCGGTAACAGCTTGGCCACAGCGGCCTGACGTCGCTCATCGGAATAGCGAGGCATACAGATCTCCAAACGCCCCTGAATATTTAAGAGAGTGTAACAAGGGAC
>NZ_PINZ01000137.1:0-644 GCF_002810305.1 Halomonas sp. 141 | reverse complement strand
AACCCGAAGGAGTCTGGGGTTCGCAATGATAACGATTGCCGGATACGCTTGAGACGTATCACAATACAATTTACGTAAGAACGTTTTAAAAAACGTTCTTGTCAGCATGATATACATTGTTAAAGAGCGACTGTTCTATGAACAGTGATAAGACAACGCGGCGCGTTCTGGCTTATCAATGGTCACAAAACCAACAAACGGTACGAGAAGCACAGGAGGTATCACCTGTTACGACGCGATATGGTGGAGCCAAGCGGGATCGAACCGCTGACCTCCTGCGTGCAAGGCAGGCGCTCTCCCAGCTGAGCTATGGCCCCATTAATAGATGGCTTTTCCGGGTAATTTTATTCAGAACAAGGCATTTTATGGCGAAGCATAGCCTTCTATGCGAGTCATAAAATAACGCAGTGCTGGATAAAATTTGGTGGGTCTGGGCAGATTTGAACTGCCGACCTCACCCTTATCAGGGGTGCGCTCTAACCAACTGAGCTACAGACCCGGTCATTTCGCCGTATGCTTGAGCTCAACACCCAAACAAAGCGTAAATAGCTACCGTTTGCTCTACTATCTGATCAGGTAATTCATTGTGAGCGCTTACCGCGAGGGGAAGACATCGTTTAAGGAGGTGATCCAGCCGCAGGTTC
>NZ_PINZ01000136.1:0-656 GCF_002810305.1 Halomonas sp. 141 | reverse complement strand
TACAAGGTCTCGCCGGAGTTATTAAGGCCTCTGCGTGACGTGAAGTAGGTCAACTACGTCGTGGAATGAACGCTTACGCTCGGTCACCCTTTCCGAACTGAGCCCCTTGGCGTTTGCCGGGTTTGCACACTTCACCGCCATGCAGGTGCGCGACAGCAAAATCAAAGGGCTAGATCTTCACCTGGAACGTCTACGAGAAGCTTCTCTAGCGTTTTT
Source organism: Halomonas sp. 141 (assembly GCF_002810305.1). NCBI lineage: Bacteria > Pseudomonadati > Pseudomonadota > Gammaproteobacteria > Oceanospirillales > Halomonadaceae > Halomonas > Halomonas sp. 141. Next base: position 440 of record NZ_PINZ01000136.1, on the reverse strand, counting down.
TGGAAGAGCGCTGCCCGATGAACAACTGCAGTCCCATATCAAAACAGCCGTTAATGAAGGGGCAAAAGATCTGTCATTGACCGTTACTGTCTTCTCACACCATGGCGAGTTCACTGCCAATAGCATGGATGTGGAACCTTCAGTACTTGCCCGTACAGGAGCGCCGTCCGATGGCCCAAAAGGCCCTCTAAGACTGAGTGCTGTGGCGCATGAGCGACCTCTGGCTACCATTAAGCATGTGGGTGAAGCCGGCAAGACCTACTATCTACATCAAGCCATACGCCAGGGCTTCGATGATGCGGCCTTTGTGGACAGCCGTGGACGCCTAAGCGAGGCGACAATATGGAATCTTGTCTTTTGGGAGTAAGCGTTCATTCCACGACGTTCTGCCACCCTGCTGAAAATCGCCCTACAGTAACCTCACACTTTCCAACACGAGG
>NZ_PINZ01000135.1:0-662 GCF_002810305.1 Halomonas sp. 141 | reverse complement strand
CCTCTTCCTCATCGACCGCCACCTCGGCCTCGTTGATGAGCAGATCACCCTGTTCGACGCGGTACTTCTCGGTAGAGGGACCGAACCGGCCTTCAATGGCCAGCTTGAGTTGCTCAAAAAGGGACTGCTTGGCGGCTTCCCACTGAGCCTCCTTCTTCTCCATCAGGCGATGAAGACGCGCAATCTCCTCCTGCTGAGCGCGCACTTGGCGCTGCAGTTGGGAGACGCTGACGGAAGGTGTCGAGGCCGGTGAGATCATGCCGCCATTTTACCAAGCGGCGCCGCTGAAAGCAGCAGAAAATCAGCCAACCGCCTGAAAATCCAAGGCCTTATGGGGGCGCATGGCGCTGAGGTCATAGCCATCCAGAAGCCAGTTCAGCTCCTGGCCCGAGAGCGTGACGGTGTCGCCCTCCAGGCGGTCCGGCCACTTGAAGCGCTCCCGCTCCAGGCGCTTGTACCAGACCACGAAGCCGTTACGCTCCCAGAACAGCAGCTTGACCTTATCGCGCTGGCGGTTGCCGAACACGAAGACCGCCTCCTCGAAGGGGTTGAGCTCCATGGCCTCCTGAACCAGCAGGGCCAGTCCATCGATCTGCTTGCGCATGTCGACCGGCTCGCGACACAGGTAGACGCGCAGCCGGGTGTCCGGCCGGATCATCGGG
>NZ_PINZ01000134.1:0-683 GCF_002810305.1 Halomonas sp. 141 | reverse complement strand
TTCACAGCTCCCCGGCGTGGCTTCAACAGCCGGATCATGGCCGCTTGCGTCAGGTCTGCTGAGACCCTGGGCAACCGTGCTGCCAGGAGATAACCACTACGCCGCTCTACCAGGGTGACCAGGCCCGATTGCTTGTGCCCCTGAACCACGGTGTCACCCTCCCAATGCCCGATGAAGCGGCGTTCCTCGACCTCCGCCGGGCGATGCTCGATGCCCACGCGATGGGGGATCCTGCCAAGTCCTGCGCTTTTAGCCCGGGCACGGCGTTTGCTGTGCCGCCGGGGCTGACGAAGGTGCCGCCACAGGTCGCCACCCCGGGCCTTGTCATCCCGGACCAGGGAGTAGATCCACTGGTGGCTCACGCCCACGCCGATCAAGGGGGCCATGAAGCCGCTGATCTGCTCGGGACTCCACTCCTCGCGGAGCCGTCTGGCGACGAAGTTCATCAGGCTGGGTAGGCGCTTCGTCCACTTCCAGGCGGTGCGGCGTCGATGGTCGCTACGTTGCTGGGCCTGCTCAGGGTCATACCCCTCGGGCGTCGTGTGACGACGCAGCTCCCGACTCACTGTACTGTCATGAACGCCAATAGCTCTGGCGATCTGTCGCTGGCTCATGCCTGCACACCTGTAAGCGTGAATCTGGTATCGTTGGGTCTGGGTCAGCTGTCGGTATGCCATGCTCTG
>NZ_PINZ01000133.1:0-714 GCF_002810305.1 Halomonas sp. 141 | reverse complement strand
GGGCGTTATGTTTCTTGACCGCACCTGTTAAATGGTGCTATTAATAGCACTAAATTGTTGGCTAGGTAACCACTATGCAAGTGAAATTTTCCGAGGATGTCATTCCTCTATCAGACCTGAAGATCAATCCCGGAAAGGTGGTTGGTCGAGCACAGGACACGCATCGCCCAATCCTGCTTACCAGCCGTGGCCGCGGCGTAGCGGTTGTGCAGGGGCTCGAGGATTATGAGAAAAGTGCAGAGGAATTGCGGTTTGTAAAGGCGGTGGCGCAGGGGCTTATGGATGTTCGCGAGGGCAACACCGTATCGTTGGAGGACGCCAAGAAAACGTTGGGCATCAAGTAAATGGAATTACGCATCGCACAGTCCGCTCTTGAGGACTTACAGGCTATTCAAGAGTATTACAAAGAGCAGGATGTTCCACATATCGGTGATGATTTCGTGGCTGCGATCTTGGAGCATAGCGAAATGCTTCAGCTCCACCCTGATGCTGGCCGTATTGTTCCTGAATTCAACCTGGATCATATTCGCGAATTGATTCACGCGCCATTTCGAGTTGTCTATCTTAGGCAAGCTAAAGAGGTTGTGCTCATACGAGTCTGGCGAAGTGAGAGGCAGCTTGAATTACCTGCAAACGAAACATAACCAAGCCATGCACCGGATGCCAAACCCTTCGCTTCGCTACGGCTTTGTCACCGGTGATGGCGGGCGTTAT
>NZ_PINZ01000132.1:0-735 GCF_002810305.1 Halomonas sp. 141 | reverse complement strand
GCTCTATCCAGCTGCTGCTGAGTCTCGTCCTGTTGCTCTGGAAGAGCCTGCTGATGGCCGATCCGGGCCTTACTGACTCGAGCACGCACGGCCTCCTCCTTGAGCAGACGATAGTGAGAGCAGGCCGCTTCGATCACGGTTCCGTCACCCGCCAGGCAGGCTGTCGATGTTCCGGACCTGGCGAGAACGGTGCGTGTCAGCGCTTCGAAAAACTCCTGTGACAGCGCCTGTTCATGCAGGCAGATAAAGCGCCCGATATTGGCATGATCCGGGGCAATGCCGCCGGTCACCCACATGGCCCCCAAATCCACACGTGCCAGCCGCTCCAACGCGCGCAGCGATGAGACCCCGTGCATGATCCCGTAGAGAATCAGCCCCATCATCGCGCGTGGCGCATAGGGTGCGCGCCCTGTGGCGGCATAGCGCGCCTCGAAGGGCGTCCAGTCCTGGGCATCCAGCAGGTCGGCCACCACAAACGGGGCACGAATCCCTGACTGCCGCAGATGATCTTCAAGCGGTGTCATGCCCAGGAAAATCGCCGTGGCGTCACCTCGTAGAAAACGCCGCCCTGACGAGCCAGCCGTTACGCGGGAGGATGGAGGGGGCGAAGCAGGCGATGCCTGAAAAAGCGCGAACTGCCTGTCATCGGGTGTGGGCATGCATGCTGTCGACACGGTAAGCTCTCAGACAGATAGAAGGTTCATTTTACGGCTTTGCCCCTTTCGCGACACCCTC
>NZ_PINZ01000131.1:0-737 GCF_002810305.1 Halomonas sp. 141 | reverse complement strand
AGCAACGAGCGAAAGAGGCACCCGCGGAGGGCGGCGCCAGCCGCCCTGATAGCGTCACCGAACCACAAACGTGCCCTTGAAACACAAAGCGCCACCGCCACCTCCGGTGCCCTCACCGGCAACGCTTTCCGCGTTGCTTCGCGGGTGCGCTCCGCTTACGCCGCGCTACGGTATGCGCCCACATCAACCTCAGGACGTCACCACGGCAAATCGAGGCACACCACCCTAATACGTCACCACGGCACATCGATGCACACCCGTAGCGCGGCGTAACGATTGAGCGAGAGCAACGAGCGAAAGAGGCACCCGCGAAGGCGGCGCCAGCCGCCCCGATGGCGCCACCGAACCAAACGTGCCCTCGAAACACAAAACGCCACCGCCACCCCCGGTGCCCCCGTCGGCAACGCTCTCCGCGTTGCTTCGCGGGTGCGCTCCGCTTACGCCGCGCTACGGTATGTCGCCCACATCCAGCCCAATACGTCACCACGGCAAATCGCGGCACCCCCGTAGCGCGGCGTAACGAAAGAGCGAGAGCAACGAGCGAAAGAGGCACCCGCGGAGGCGGCGCCAGCCGCCCTGATAGCGTCACCGAACCACAAGCGCGCCCTCGAAGCACAAAACGCCATCGCCACCCCCGGCGCCCTCATCGGCAACGCTCTGCGCGTTGCTTCGCGGGTGCGCTCCGCTTACGCCGCGCTACGGTATGTCGCCCATATCAACCCAATACGTCACCACGG
>NZ_PINZ01000130.1:0-744 GCF_002810305.1 Halomonas sp. 141 | reverse complement strand
CAAGCTGGAGCTGGTCGTGAACAACGTCCAGTTCAAGGACGGCGAACCCTTGACCGATCAGTCAGACAGGACTGCCGCCTGACCGCCATACACAGAATTTGAGTGCGCCAGGCAAAGCCTGGACATCCGGGAAACCGAGAAGGTGGAAAGGATGTCGTGAAACCCAGTGGGTGAAAGTCCCACCCGGCCAAGGCTAGCCACCAGCCGGCAGCGAGTGTTGCGTGGTGTCGGGTAACCGCCGCTGCGAAGCGTACACAGCGAGTGGATAGGCCGTGTGATAGAGCCCCGAAATTGTGGTAGTGGCAGTCGCCGACAGTTTTCAAATGCTGGAAGGCAACACGACCCTGCCGTATGGCTTGGCAGGGAAGGGCCGCCGGGGTCGAAGAGCAGGGCATGTCCATACAGGGGTTTCCCAGGAACCTGGGAGGCCCGTCCTTCTCCTCTGAACGACAAAGGTACAGGCATGGGGCTGCCTGCGGCGAAAGCTCCCGGTCCGGTGCTGTCGTGCCTGACGGTACCGGAAGCAAACAACAGGCACTCAGGGGGTACGGCCAGGCGACCATAAGGAGCCAGCCGGATGGAAGGGCGGGAGTCGGAGTCGCTCATAGTACCGAAGAAGGCGGGGAACCTACTCGACGGGACCCGCTGGAGGGAAGGGGCGGCCAATCATCAGAACTGCACGAGGGCAACATGACAGGTGCACAGGAACCTGAGGTCATGTCCACGAAACAAGTGCGGATAGCA